>PXDA01000024.1 GCA_003566505.1 Mollicutes bacterium | reverse complement strand
GGCGAAACTATTACTAAAATTATTTTAGAGGCTAGTGATGTTTTATCGGTAACTGATAAAAGAGCAGTTAAGGTCGATTTAGAAGATGATGGCCGTATTATTATTTACCATAATGATTATGAGGTAATTGATAAGACTTTGGCGATGATTGATGAAATTATTCGGGAAGCAGAAGAGGGCAAGATATATAAAGCAAAAGTGGTAAAAGTGGAAGACTTTGGTTGTTTTGTACAACTATGGCCCGGTTGTGAAGGTCTTGTTCATATTTCACATTTAAAGAAAGAACGTGTTGATAAAACTTCTGATGTAGTTAAAGTTGGTGACGAAGTATATGTAAAATCATTAGGCTTTGATCGCAAAGGAAGATTAAACTTATCAATGAAAGATGCTTTAGTTAAAAAAGAAGAATAAGTGTATGCTATGTACACTTTTTTTGTTTATGGTATAATTTAATTGTAAAGAGGTTAGAAAAGAGGGTATATTATGAAAATTAAAGAAATTGAAGCGCGTGAGATTTTAGATTCACGTGGTAATCCCACAATTGAAGTGGCATTAACTTTGGCAAATGAAGCACAAGGGGTTGTTAGTATTCCAAGTGGCGCTTCAACGGGTTCTAAGGAAGCTTTAGAATTGCGTGATAATGATCATCGTTATCATGGTAAAGGTGTTTTAAAAGCAGTTGCTAATGTTAATGATGTTATAAAACCGCAATTAATTGGCAAGGAATTTACACAAAAAGAATTAGATGAATATTTAATTAAATTAGATGGGACTAAAAATAAGGAAAAACTAGGTGCTAATGCTATTTTAGGTGTTTCTTTAGCTTTTTTAAAAGCTTGTGCCACTTATCATAAAAAGCCATTATTTGCTTATGTTGGTGAAGGCCGAAAGTTACCAATTGCGTTGATGAATATTATTAATGGGGGACAACATGCTGATAATAATTTAGATTATCAGGAATTTATGATTGTTCCTTTGCAAGCAACAATGGCAGAACGTGTTAGAGTTGGGAGTGAAATTTTTCATCACTTAAAAAAAATATTACAAAGTAATAATTTTATCACTTCCGTTGGTGATGAGGGAGGCTTTGCACCTAATTTAGATAGCAATCGCCATGCTTTAGACTTAATTATGCAGGCGATTGAAAAAGCAGGGTATAAAGCTGGCATAGATGTAACATTAGCGCTTGATGTGGCTGCTAGTGAATTTTATCGTGATGGTGTTTATCATTGTCATGGTATGAAGCAGACAAGTGCACAGTTAATTGCTGAATATGAGAAGTTAATTACTGATTATCCAATTACCATTATTGAAGATGCCTTAGATGAAGGTGACTGGGAAGGGTTCCAATTGTTAACGCAAAAATTAGGTAATAAGATTATGTTAATTGGTGATGATATTTTTGTTACAAATCCTAGTATATTTCAAGAAGGAATTACGAAACAAATTTGTAATGCAATTTTAATAAAAGCTAATCAAATTGGCACATATAGCGAAATGCTTGCCACAATTCAATTAGCTAAAAACCATAACTATAAAACAGTAATATCACATCGCAGCGGTGAAACGGAAGATACTTTTATTGCTGATTTAGCGGTTGGTTTAGATTTAGGATATATAAAAACAGGATCACTATCGCGTAGTGATCGGGTCGGCAAGTATAATCGCTTAATGAAAATAGAAAAACAACTAAAAAACTATGATTTTTCATAGTTTTTTTATTGGGCTTCCATAAATACTTCGCGTTCATAATGATGAGTACTATCATCGATATCACGTAGTTCATCGGTTGTAATTAAAAAATAAGTGGTAATAATAATAGAGCGACCTTGATCAGTTGTCGGATTGTTCCAAGTTAAGTCTAAATGAAGCCATTCGCCATCTAGTTTTAAATAATTCCAAATGTGCATTTCATTTGATATGCGATAGTTAGGAATATCCATTTTGTATAAGAATAATGACATGGCATCACTATAACCACCACATATCCCCTTGCCCTCAATCAATGGACCAATGGCACGATGAGAATTATTATCTTCAAAGTCATCTTCGTATTCGGTGCCAATGGCATCAGCACGCACTTGATCATAATCACTATTATTAAGAATATTATCATGAATAGTGCGAATAATTTGTTCTTGATTCATACTAGGGTTGATTTTTTCCGCCCAAATATTATCAATTTTAGCGTTTAATTTTTCGATTTCATTTTCGGAATATAATCTTTTAATATGTAAGTCAACTGGACCACGTGAATCGTGTTGAACTTCAATTGCTTTAAAATTATTATATGGATGAACAAAATTATTAAAATATGATAAATACCTTTTATCGCTTGTTACTTCGTATAAATCATTAAAACATTCTTCGTAGGCTTGGGCGCAATAAAAGGTAAAATTATTTGTCCCGCTATTAATAGTAGTAAAAATAATTTGCCATAAATCTTGGCGACTATTTGCCAAAAAAGAATCAGTAACTAAATAATCACCAACAAAAGCAGAGGTTTCTTCATCAATGGCATATTCATTGTTTGTTGGCGGCATCACATATTCTTCATAGTAGGTTTGATCAACAAATAAGTCAATTGTAGGAACATAGAGTAACATTATTAAAATAAAAACAGTGCCGTAAAAAAGTATTTTAAGGAGTGTTTTTGGTTCCATTTTTCCACCTCTTTTTCTCATTATAGCATAATTTAATTTAGCGTATAAAAAAATGAAGTAAATTACTTCATTGCATTAACACTTTTTGACAGTTTGCTTTTAAAACGATTTGCTTTGTTTTGATGAATAATACCTTTTTTGCGTGCTTTATCTATTTTAGTAATTACAACATCGAGTTTTTCTTTTGCCTTGTTTTTTTCACCACTAGTAATTGTTTTTTGTAAATCTTTAATGGCTGTTTTCATACTTTGTTGATAAGTATTATTAATTTTGTTTTTTCTTCTAATATTTCGAACTTTTTTTTGGGCATTCTTTAATATGGGCATTTTTTCACCTCCTAAATTGTTAACGTATTAATAATAACAAAAAAAAAATAAAAAAGCAATTAAAATATATTTTTTTTAATTACAAAATAATTAAAAAGAGAAAATAAAATTAATAATTATGTTATTGACGTTTTGTTTACATTATGATTGGCTTTATTTTTCATAATAAAAAAATAATGCTATACTATGGGTACGGAGTTGATGTTATGTTAATTTTAACTAAAGCTGTCTTAGCAATGATGATTGGGTTCGTTTTTGCCGGTGTTTTAGGTTTTATAATAATTCCTTTATTACGTAAGCTTAATTTTAAACAAAATATTTCTGAGTATTTAGAAGAACATGGTAAAAAAAGTGGCACACCAACCATGGGTGGGATAATTTTTATCGTGCCAACTTTATTGGCGGTCTTGCTTTTATTATTAATGGGGAATATAACTTTTAGTTTTAATTTATTGATTGTTTTATTTGTGTTTTTATCTTACGCTGTTTTAGGTTTTATTGATGATTATTTGAAAATTAGACGGGGTCATAATGATGGTTTGTTAGGGCGGCAAAAATTACTTGGTCAGTTTTTGATTTCTAGTATTTTCTTTTATATTTTTATTTCCAGTGGTAATGATCCGATTGTTAACATTTATACTTTAGGGATTAAATTAGATTTAGGTATTTTCTATTACTTTTTTATCTTAATGGTTTTAATGGGGTCTTCTAACGCAGTTAATTTAACTGATGGTTTGGATGGTCTTGCTGGCGGGTTAGCGATGATTGCTTTTGGTACTTTTGGCATGATTGCTTGGAGTGCTTTTTGGGTGGCTGGTTATCAAGACATTGCGATTTTTGCTTTTGTTTTGGTCGGTACTTTATTAGGCTTTTTGATGTTTAATACCTATCCCGCCAAAGTTTTTATGGGGGATACGGGCTCCTTAACACTGGGAGCAACTTTAGCTTCGATTGCCATTATTACTTCTCATGAATTAACTTTAGTGGTAGTTGCTGGTGTGTTTGTGATAGTAACTTTATCGGTTATTATTCAAATTGCTAGTATTAAATTAAGAGATAAAAGAGTTTTCCTTATGGCTCCTTTACATCATCATTTTGAAAGATTAGGATGGCATGAAAATGATATTGTAAAACTTTTTTGGTCGGTGGGGCTGTTACTTAGTATGATGGCGATTACCTTTGGTGTTTGGATTTAATTTATTAAATCCTTTTTTTATGATAAAATGAGTTTGGTGATAACAATGAAAAAAATTGTCATGGTTGATGGTAATAATTTATTATTTCGTAGTTATTATGCAACCGCATATAGTGGTAATTTTATGCAAAATAGCAAGGGATTTCCAACCAATGGTTTGTATGGTTTTGTTAATATGATTAATAAAATTATTGCAGAAGAAAAGCCAACTTATATGTTAGTTGCTTTTGATCGGGGCAGAACTTTTCGGCATGATTTATATGATGATTATAAAGCAGATCGAATTGAAATGCCGGATGATTTAAAAAAACAATTTCCGATAGCAAAGGAAATTTTATCATATATGGGTGTTAAACATTATGAAATAGATGATTATGAAGCTGATGATATTATTGGTACTTTTGCGCAGTATTGTAATAAAGATAAAAATTTTTATGGCACCATTATAAGTAGTGATCGAGATCTTTTACAACTAATATCAAAAGATGTCGAAGTAAAATTATTAAAACAAAAAGATTTTATTCGTTATAATATTGATAATTTTAAGGATGAATATCAAATTCAACCAACACATGTGGTTGATTTAAAAGCACTGCAGGGGGATTCATCAGATAATATTCCCGGTGTTAAGGGAATTGGGGAAAAGACTGCTTTAAAATTATTACAAGAATATGAAACTTTGGATAATATTTATCAAAATATTGATAATATTTCTGGTAAATTAAAAGAAAAGTTATTACAAGACAAAGAAAATGCTTATCTTAGTTATCAATTAGCACAAATTAATACAACCGCACCACTTAAAATTAATTTAGATGACATTAAGGTGCAAAAAAAGGATGAAGAAAAATTATTAGCATTGTATCGTGATCTTGAATTTTTTTCGTTTTTACAACCAGTAAAAAAAGTAAGTGAACAAGTAAAAGTAATTTCTGATAAAAATAAGCTTCCTAAATTGGATGAGGCGGCTTTCTATCTTGTTATTGAAGGTGCTAATTATCACCAGTGTCAGTTACTTGGGATGGCTGTTTTTGCCGAAAAAGAAAGTTATTATGTGGAAAAAGAATTGGTTGCTTCGGCACTAGCGAAAATAGATAAAAAAATAACTTATGATTATAAAAAGGCCTGGTATGTTTTGGCTTGTCATGACATTATCCTTGAAAATGTTGTTTTTGATACGATGCTAGCCGCATACTTGCTTGATTATAATGTTAAAGATGATGTGGCTTATTTGGCCTGTCAATTTAATTACGATTTAGTTTGTGATAAGCAAACCGAAGTTGGTGATAATGCACATGTCAAAGCACAGTTTATTTTGGAAAGTAAAAAGCATTTTATTGATGAATTAAAACAAGCAGAAATGATGAAGTTATTGCAAGAAATTGAATTGCCGGTTGCTAAAATTTTAGCAATGATGGAATTTACTGGTGTTTGTGTTGATGAAAAGGTGCTTCATGATATGGGTGAGGAAATAAAAATTAAAATTGAACTTTTAGAAAATGAAATTTATAATTTAGCAGGTGAGAATTTTAATATTGCATCTTCGCAACAGTTAGGTAAAATTTTATTTGAAAAACTAGGTTTGAAAAGAGGTAAGCGGACTAAAACGGGTTATTCAACAGCCGTCGATGTTTTAGAAAAACTGCGTGATGAGCATCCCATTATTGAAAAATTATTAGAATATCGTATTTTAACGAAACTTTATGCTACTTATATTGAAGGTCTTTCGCAAAAAATTATTGATGGCAAAATACATACTATTTACCAACAAACATTAACGAAAACTGGACGCTTATCATCGATAGAGCCCAATTTGCAAAACATTCCGATTCGTTATGAGCAAGGACGAAAAATTAGAAAAGCCTTTGTTGCTAGTCCCGATTGTGTTTTATTATCGGTTGATTATTCGCAAATAGAATTACGTATTTTAGCACATATGGCAGTAGAAGAAAGTTTAATAAAAGCATTTCAAGCCGATGAAGATATTCATACCAAAACCGCCCAAGATATTTTTGGCGAGGAAATTGTTACGCCGCGCATGCGCCGCATTGCTAAAGCGGTTAATTTTGGTATTATTTATGGTATGAGTGAATATGGCTTAGCGGAAAATTTAAATATTAGTGTTAAAGAAGCAAAAACATTTATTGAAAAATATTTAGAAACTTATCCAGGAATTAAAAATTATATGGAGGCAACCATTGCTAATGCCAAAGAAAAGGGTTCGGTTAAAACTATGTTTAATCGGAAACGTAATATTCCTGAACTTGCTAATAAAAATTATATGATCCGCAAACAAGGTGAACGGGTTGCTTTAAATACACCAATTCAAGGAACGGCCGCTGACATTTTAAAAATAGCAATGGTGCAGATTATGAAAGATTTTGAGGCTAAAGCATTAAAAAGTAAAATGATATTACAAGTTCATGATGAGTTGGTATTTGATGTTTTAGAAGCAGAGTTAGAACAAGTGAAAGAAATAGTGCAAAAAGCGATGGAGGGTGCGGTTGAATTAAAAGTACCATTAAAAGTTGTTATTACAGAAGGAAAAGACTGGTATAGCACTAAGTAAAAGAATTGTCTAGTAACTGACAAATGAAATGTAGTTGTAGTGCAATTTTTTTATGTCTTGTGTTAAAATGCCAAATAGGAGGAATAGTGTGAATAAAAATATATTAGGCATAATAGGGGTTTTAGGAGCATTACTTATTGTTGGTAGTGGTCTTTTGTATTTTAATTTAATGGCTAATCCGAAGGTGGTGTTTGCAACCAATTTGCAAGATTCATACACACAAATGTCGGAATTGTTAACGGATTTTTCAAACGGGAAAAGGGCTGAAATGAGTAGTGCGGGACCAATTCAAACGGAGTCAACTGTTGCTTTTGAAGTTAATGGTGATTTTGATGATTTTCCGGATTTAATTGAAATACAAACAATACTACAAGATGTTGAACTGTATTATTTGTGGCAGGAGGATATGGCAAATCAAAATTTGTTTCTTGATATGGTATTATCGCTTACTGATGATTTAATAATTGATATGAATGCCTTTGCCGAAGAAGATTGGCTTTATATTTTGTTTGATGAAAATTGGGGAAAATATATTGGCTATGAAGGAATTGATATTTTTCGGGATGAAGAAAGTTATTATGATTATGTCGATGAAATTGATTATTTAATGGCGACAGGAACTGACTTATTAATAAATAGTTTACTTGATGAATATTTTAGTGCGCAAAAAGAACGAGTAACAGTTGAAGGAGAAACTTATAACGTAACCAAAAATAGTTTGGTACTAAATGATGAACGAATAAGAGCGATTTTTTCACATGTCATTGAAGGACTTGTGGGCGATGAAAAAGCTATGCAAGCTTTAGAAACGATTGTTAGTAGCAATGAAAAAATAACACAAGATGAGATAAAAGAAGAATTGCAAAAGCGGTTAGAGTCATTAGAGGAATTAAGTTTTACTGATGAGATAACTTATAATATTTATACAACTGGCTTGATTAATCGCGTTGTTAAACAGGAATTTTTGATTAAAATGGAAGATTTTATGGGCAATGAGCAAGAAGTTAAGTTAAGTTATTTTTCATTTATTGATGAAAATAATGAACTAGTTGATAAGTTTGTTTTGCAATTTGCTGATTTGAAAATGGAATTAACAGTAAATGAAGGTGAAAAGACACAATATTATTCGTTAGTTGTTTTGGAAAATAATATGCAAATTGTGCAAATTGATTTTGATCTGACGAGGCAAGAAGAAGTCGTTAATGAGAAAGAAGAGTATAATATCGATTCAGATTATCAATTAGCAATTAAAACTGATGATTATAATTTAGAAATTTTAATGAAGGTTGCGACTAATTTAAAAAGAATTGATGAGATATATAAACCGGAGCAAGATTTACTGATTAAACATGATGAACTAACGGACGAACAAAAAGAAAAATTAAATAAAATATTGAATGAATTATTTGGTGCTATGGCATTTATACCGGCTTTTTATGGAATGACACCTGAAATAAAGCATGATATTTTTGAAGCAACGGCAAATGGTATTGTTAAAACAGCTGAAAATGATGCGATGCAACGTTTTTTATGGGAAGAGTATAATGAGGATGTTTGGTATGTAATAGTTGATGGTAAACAAACAGTTTATGTTGACGATGATGGTAATTATGTTACTACTGATATGGTTGATAAATTGCAATACTTAGGTGATAAACCGCAAAATGGTGTGATTTATGCAAAAAAGAATATGTCTGTTGAAGCGTGGTTGCATGATGGCACTTGGTGTGCTAGGAAGGACACTACGGATTTTCAGGTAGAAATAATGGAAGCAGATTTATCTTTTTGTCAAAAAGCAATGCCACTGACTGATTTTGAATAAAACTATGCTATAATGATTTACTTGTTAAAAAGAACATTATGGTTTTGAATTGATAAATGGTACTATTAATTAACTTTACAATGCGTTTTTTTGTGTTATAATATGCCATAAAGGAGTTTTATATGAAAAAATGTTTAATGCTATTATCGTGTTTTTTACTGACTGGATGTTTTGGTAGTTATAATTTAGAGAATGCGGTTGATAATTTTGATGCTGTTAATAATTTAACTTTAGAAGCTAATGTTATTTATTATGAATCAGAGTTTACTGATTATCAAACTTTGGAGTACAGCTATAGTGAGAAAATTGATTGGCAAAATAATCGCATGAAAAGATATGATTTTACTAATCAAGGATATTTGTATTATGAAATGTTTTCGGATGGGACAGGTAATATTTATGAACAAAATGTTGATAATGAATGGTATTTGTCTTATGAACAAATAATGGTCAAGCAAGATTTTGCGGTTCCGGAAGTTATATTTATAAAAAATGAAGTAGAAGATTTTGAAAGACATTTTCCGATGTTAAATACTTATAGTACTACTGCTGATCCGCGTAATTTTTTTAGTTCCGATAGTGTTTTTTATGAAGCAAGTGGGCAAGTAGAAATAACAGTTAAGGTTGCTGGGGGAATTTTAACTAGTATTAGTTATCATCTTAAAGTAGATGATGAGAAAATATTTGTTAATGAAATTGATATTGTTGATATTGATAGAACATATGTCAGTTTTCCTTTTGCTGCGCAAGGGGATAAAAGACCCTTTAGTCAAGTGATGGAAACAATGGGCGAGCGAATTTTGACAGCCGTAAATGCTTATTACGCTATGAGTGTGGTGGATGAAAAGCCGCTAGATGACGAAACATTTGTGATAAAAAATAATAAATTAACTGAAGATTCCCCTGAAATATCAGTTGTCGGTCGTCTTCCGGAAGAAGGAATTGTAATGGTTAATAGTGAAGGTGAAGTGCGAATGGCTTTATTTGAAAGAGGCTATTGTTTGCAGAAGGACTTTGATAGTTCAGAATTTAAGTTGGCGGAGCGAGAATTAGAAAATTGTAATTTACCGTAGAAAAAGGTCGGGTGATTAATATGCCAGAATTACCGGAAGTAGAAACCATCCGGCGTATTTTAACGAAAAAAATAGTAGGAAGAAAAATTGTTGATGTTACTGTTTATTATGATAAAACCGTGGCAATGAATACATCAGAGTTTGTTAAAAAAATTAAAAATCAAACTATTCAAGCAGTAAAAAGAAGGGGCAAATGGTTGGTATTTGAACTAGATAATTATTATTTAATTAGTCATTTGCGCATGGAAGGAAAGTATGTTTTTCGTGATATGAAACAAGCATCTGAAAAACATCAACATGTTAGTTTTTTGCTTGATAATGATATGGAACTTCGTTATGAAGATTCGCGCAAATTTGGTCGTATGCAGTTAATTGGAAAAGATGCTTTAAATCTAGTTTTGTTTTTTCAAAACTTGGGACCGGAGCCAGAGCAATTAACATTTGCTTATTTAAAAGATGTTTATGCTAAAAGACGAAT
>PXDA01000006.1 GCA_003566505.1 Mollicutes bacterium | reverse complement strand
GAAACAAAATCTGTAAACATACTGTATAAGTAAGTATTGGTTGCTCTTTGAACGGCTTTTGTTGAATGCCAAAGGGAAAAAATAAAAAAAAACCCAAAACATTGCATGCGGATATATTTTTTTAATAGCATGTGCCATTAAATGGGCACAACTATGATTTAATGGTAATAGTTTTTCATCTTCCTTAACACTTTTCATCTGTTTCACCTTTTTCTAACTTAGTAATTTCTTAACTCTCGCTATTAAGATATTTATATTTTATCACATTTAATCTAAATAACCCAATTTTTTTACCTTCGGGTAACAATAATTATTCTCTTCCACAAAAGCTTGAATATTTTCTTGTTTTTTATTCATATGGGTAGTAATATCACGCAATTCATCTTCTAATAAATAAATTTCTTGATCATTATACTGTTTTCCTTCAATAATTACTTTACGATATAAATTTTGATTTTTTAAAGCAACAAAATTACGAACAGGCGTTGTAACGCGAGCATAACAATTTAAATTTAAACTAGAATGACCATTATTATCAATTGAATAATATGTTTTCCCTTTTTTGGCTTCTTTTTCCAATTGTAAAAAAGGGTTTTTATTTTGCAATTCATTGACAATTTTATTTACACCATCATCAACACAATATATAAAAGGAAGATCTGTTTGCATATATTTTTCCGTCATTGTGTGATTACCAAATATCTTTATATAACTAATTAATTCATCGGCAAATAGAACGCTATTTTTTTCCGAATGCAAATTATTAACCGCCGAATATTCCTTTTGCAAACTATTTTTTAATTCATGTAATCGCATAATAAACGTTTCGGTTTTTTTATCATTCATATTATTAATTTCATTAAAATTATAATTTTCATAAACATTAATTAAAGCTTTGTACGAAGAAAAAGAAATCAAATCAAATTGAGGGGAAAACTCATATTCAGTAGCAATAACTTTCTTTACTTCTCCTTTCAATAACGATAAACGATCATAGGAAAGTTCATCAGGCAACATCGGAATTACCGAACCTCTGGCATATACTGATTCTCCACGCTGTTTTGCTTCTTTTAGAACCTGCGATTGTTCTTTTATATAAGCATGTGGGTCTACAACATATAAAATAAAACAATAATTACCATTTGGTTTCGCTTCGATCGAAATGGCATCTTCTAAACAACCAACTTTTGTACCATCAATCGTTACAACATGTTTTTGTCGCAAATCAACATATTGTGTTTCATCATCCCTGCGCATAGCTTCTTCTATATCGCAACTAAACTCACGATTAATACCATAATATGAACTTAAGTAACGCAATGTTTCTGGATTAATATTATTATTGTTGTAAACTGACTTTTTAATAATCCCTAAATAACGCTTTAATTCTTTGCGGCAACCGCGATTATTTTTTTTCGCTTTTAACTGAGAATGGTAAGTATTAATAACTTCTTCAATTTTTTTGGAACTAACTTCATTTGCAATTAAACCTAACATTCTTGCTACATTCATTAAATATTCTTCATCAGCATTAGCACGAATTTGATCAAAAAACTTTTCTAATAATTCGCAATAATTTTCTGGATCATGTAAATAATGAAAAAATTCTTTTTGATGTTTGTTATACACCATTTTAAAGATGGCAATATTATTTATTTCAAAAATTAAATTACTAATAACATTACCATAATGAAAATGATTTTCACTTTGTTTTTTATCGCTCACACTATACAATATTTCTTCTATTAAGCGTAAGCAATTAGCTACTATTTCATAATTATTAATATCATAATTATTGTCTTGTAAAATTTTAGTAGCCTCGTCACAATAATTAGCAATTTTTGCTTGCATTTTTTCATTTAATTGCGCTTTTCTCTTTTTCAATGGATTTTCAAATTGATACAATTCTTCATCACATAATTCCATTAAGACCCGTAACAGTTCTTTCCTTTCAAGTTGCAATTTTCCCCCTATTTCACCTTGTGTCAGTGATAAATCTTCTTTTAACAAGCGCCGAGCTGCCTTTAATTTTTTCTTGCAATTCATAAATCCCCCTTAATTACGAATATTTTTACCAACTAATTTTTGCTCTTCAGCTAAAAATTTAATACGTTCAATAATCCTCCTTGCCTTAACGGCAGAAACTTTGTCTTTACTATATCGAAAATGTTCTTCTAATGCTTTTAAATCAAAATTTGATGTCAAAAAAGTAATCATATTGTTTTGCATTCGGTATTGTAAAAGTGGCCCTAAAATTTCATCACGTCCCCATTCTGTAACACTTTCGGCACCAATGTCATCAATTAAAAGTATCTCTACTGTTTGCGCATATTTAATTTTATCGGCAAAATCAGTATCGAATGAACTTTTTAAATCGCGAAGAAATTCAGGCCAGTAGATTAATGCTCCTCTAACATTTTTGCGTGCTAATTCATTAATCATAGCCGCAATTAAATAAGTTTTACCACTACCGAAACTGCCATGCAAATAAAGTCCTTTTGATACTTTAGGATATTTTTTAATAAAATCATTAAGCCACTTTATCGTATCATAACGATTCTCATCTTCTTTATATATATTAGCCATTTGCGCTTTTTGCAAATCTTTCGGAATATGAAAATAACGAATATTTTTTAAATGCGCGGTTTCCTTTTGTTGCTCTTTTTGAAATTGACAAGCTTGATAAGCAAACTCTAATTTGCCATCAATTATCATTGGGGTATAAACATGTCCTCTAATTTTATTGGTACATGCTAAAATACTGTCACAATCTTGACAATTTTTGTATTCGGCACTACATTCTTCGATTAATGAAGTATAAGCATATAATTTTTTTTGCGGCAAATCTAGTGAAGCAATTAAACCAGCAAACATTTTATCTTTTTTAGCCTCGTTAAAACTTTTCTTTAATTCCTTTGCTAAATTTTCATGTTGATATTTCTTTAATTGTTCATTTACTTTCTTCATTTTATCACCTATAATCTTCCAACATTTTGGCAATTTCTGCTTGTTTTTCCTTACTGGGTGTTTTTTCAGTCATTTTTTGATCAAACCATTCCGGAACCTTTTCTTGTTGTACTCCTTTTTTAGTACCCTTTTGATAGCTTTTTCGTTTTTTAAATTCTCGTTCGGCAATCGCCATTGCTTGTTCAACCGTTGCAATTTTTTCTTTTTTCCATTGACTAGCAATGGATGACACAAAATTTTGCACTAATTTATTATCATTAATACGCAAAACATAATCAATTAAAACATTAACAACACCCGGATTTAACTTTAAATCTAAAAGCAAATATGCCAATATTTTTTGCTCATTTTGACTTAATGTCGTACCATCATTTTTCAATATTAAATAATCACGAGGAGAAATGGTTTCAAAAGTATAAATCATTTGGTTACGATTTGATACTTCACCACCCTTTTGACGTAAATTTTCGGGTTGGGTTTGCAAAGCAATTTTAGGCAGTTTTCCGTCATTCTCATATTGAAAAAGTTTTTCGCTTTTTTTTCTTACTTTTAACAAATCAATTTTTTTATATTGATTAACAGAACTAATTATTAACTCTTTTAAATATTCTGCATTCAACCCATAAACATAAACTAAATGTTGAAGATATGTTTTATCACTATCACTAATTAATTTATGATTTAAAATATCTTCACTAATGGTTGTTAATACTTGTTCAATATCAACTTGTGGTTCAATTTGTAAATTGACGCTCTCTCTTTTTAAATATTCACTCTCACTAGCTTGATAATTTACTATTTGAAACACTTCTTGAAAATTTTTGCTAATGTCTTGAAAATCACTTAAATCAATTTTCTCACTAATAAATAATTGACTTAATCTTTGGTATTCTTCATTGCCGATATTATCTTTTAAAGCAGCGTTTAAAATCGGATTGCCAAAAAAATCATTGGGCATTAAAGGTGGAAATAATTCGTATAAATAATACTGTTGTTTATCCTTTTGCAAATATGTTTTTAAAAGCCCGACTGCCTCTAGTTTTTGCCGCGCGGTTACTATTTTTTCCACATTAATATGCATAACCGACATTAAATAATGATGTGTTTTTTCTTTCGAAACAATCACACCATCTAAAAACGCCCAAAGCGTTAAATATAAATTTGTAGCTTCTGCCCCCACAATTGGCTGATAAAGAAGAGTTAAAATATTGCGATCGTTGTCATTTAAAATTTGGTTTTTGTAAACAACAAATATATCAGCGGGCATTAATTTATCAGTCATGCAACTCACTCTCCTTATCAAATAGTTTAGCACAGTATCACTTAAAAAAAAAGTGTATTTTTATTTAGAAACGGATTTTTCTAGTGCCGCTTGGGCGGCATTTTGTTCGGCTTCTTTTTTCGAACTCCCCGTACCAACACCGTATTGTATACCACCAATACAAACGGCAATTTCATACTGGCGATGATGTGCTGGTCCTTTTTCCGATAATAAAACATATTCTAAACTTCTCTTTTCTGTTTGCATAGCTTCTTGTAATTTTGTTTTATAATCAACTAAAAATTGCTCTCCCTCGGTTTCAATAATGGGCACAATGGTTTGGCAAATAAATTTTTTAGTGGCATCATATCCCTTATCCAAAAATAATGCTCCTAAAAAAGCTTCCGTTATATCAGCGATAATTGCTTTACTTGCCATACTACCCATTTCGCTTTCACCGCGACCTAATTTAATATATTTATCAATGCCAATTTTTTTACCGTAAATATATAAGGCATTTTCACAAACAAATTGAGCACGTAATTTAGTTAAAATCCCCTCATCCGTTTTTTCTTTTTTAAAAAGGTATTCTGTAATAACTAACTGTAATACGGCATCACCTAAAAATTCTAAACGTTCATAACTTGGCACATTATGTTCGTTAGCATATGAGGTATGTGTCAGAGCTTCTTCATATAAAGCTTGGTTTTTTGTTTTTATTTTTAATTTTTTTAATAAAGACATTGTTTCTCACCTTTTCATATTATAACACTTTTTCTTTCTTATTTAAATTGTTAATGCCCCTTTTTTATGATAAAATAGTATGTAGATTATAGGTGATAGGAATGGAAATAAAAGAATTAAGCAAAAACGAATGGGATAATTTCCTAAAAACTGTACCCAATGCTTCCATATATCAAACTAGTGAGTATGGTTTAGCACTTGCCAAATATTATAATCCGCTTTTAGTTGGTCTTTATGATAATGATAAAATTATAGCGGGCGCGATGATTTTGGTACAAAAACACCTTGGTTTTAATTATGGTTATATTCCCAGAGGATATATAATTGATTATGAAAATTTAGAATTATTAAATATTTTTACCGAAAAGTTAAAAAAATTTTTACTCGAATATAATATTATTGCAATTAAACTATCGCCACCAATCAAAAGAAATGATAAACAATATCTAAGCATTTATAAACACTTACAAAAATTAAATTATTGGCATTTTGGCTATAACAATTTCTTTGAAGCTCTCAACACAAGACATGAAGCCGTTTTAGATTTAGCACCTTCACTAGAAGAAATTTTTTATAAAATAAATGAAAAAACAAGACAAAAAATTGATGATGCCGTTAAACAAGGGGTCATGATTTATCGTGGTGGCGTTGAAGATTTAACTATTTTACACAACCAAACCAAGGAACACTCTAATTACGATTTAAAATATTATCAAGATTTATATTTACATTTTAATAAACGCGCGCAAATTAGTATTTATTATGCCAAAATTAATACTGGTCTTTTTTTAACAAATATTCAAAAAGACTATCGCGAGCAAGAAAAAAAAGCCGGTAAATTAAATAGTTTAGTTCTTGAAAAACAAAACGAAGATTTAGAGATCGTTGGCGAAAAAATGCAAGCCGATAAAGATTTGGCGCGAAGCAAAGAATTACTCGTTAAAGCAACCAAAATTAATAATCAACGTCCCGAAGGTATTAACGTTGCCTCGGCATTAGTGATAACTTTTCGGACTGATGTGTATATTTTATTTGAAGGTCATTTAAAAGATTATCGTAGTTTTTATGCTCCGCATCTATTGTATTGGAAAATTATCGAAAAATACAAAAAACTTGGTTATCAAAGATTATTTCTCGGTGGCATTGCCAATCCCAATGTTGAAGATAATCCCTATCAAAAACTGAACGATTTTAAACTTTCTTTTAATGCTGAAGTTTGGCAGTATGCCGGTGACTTTGAACTAATAATTAATAAATCACGCTATTATCTTTTTCAAAGATCAAAAGCCTTTAAAAAAATTTTTAAAAAGTAAAAAGACATTAAATAATGTCTTTTTTTTTATTCTGTTTCTAAATCATCAATATCCCAATCAATATTATTAGCAACAAATTCAACAAAGGTTTCAAAGTAATCTTCTATTTCTCCTTCAAAAACGCGCAATTCTACTTCAGTATAAGCATTAGCATGTTCACTAAAAGGTTTTTCATAAAATAAACCAATAATTTGACTCGCACCATGCTCCGGTTGAAAATCAGTAAAGGAACTAAAATCATCATCAACCCGCACATAAGTATAACCTAAAACGGGCGCGCGCCAACCTTCCGTATCAAGGGGTGTTACAATAGCACCCGTATAGTGTTCACGTACTGACTTTACACTAGCATAATCGCTCGAAACATGTGCATAATTTTGCGGAACTTCTATCTCATAATTTTTACTTGGGGGCGTAATAATAGCATTTACATAGCGATATCCTTCATGTCCACCAGTAGCTTCATATCCTTCTGGCACATAAACCGTTAAGCCCCCTAATTCGATTATTTTTTCTTCGACAACTTCTTCATTTGTTTCATCTTTTGAAGTTGCTTTTTCATCATTTTCAGTTTGTTTCTCATCATTACTACAACCAACCATTAATAGTATTCCTACCAATAAAATTAATAATTTTTTCATTTTTAATCCTTTCCAACAAAAAAAGCATTGTTTCCAATGCTTTTCTTTGATTATTCAATAATTTCAGAAACAACACCGGCACCAACAGTACGACCACCTTCACGAATTGAAAACTTTGTACCATTTTCAATCGCAATTGGACTAATTAATTCAACTGTCATTGCCACATTGTCACCTGGCATTACCATTTCAACACCTTCTGGTAATTCAATAACACCAGTTACATCAGTTGTTCTAAAGTAAAATTGTGGGCGATAATTTGCGAAAAATGGTGTGTGTCGGCCACCTTCTTCTTTACTTAACACATAAACTTCCGCTTTAAATTTCTTATGTGGTGTCACTGATTTTGGTTTTGCTAATACTTGACCTCGTTCAACATCTTCACGATTAATACCTCTTAATAACACACCAGCATTATCGCCAGCTTCCGCATAATCAAGTTGTTTACGGAACATTTCAATTCCCGTTACGACAACTTTTTTAGTATCTCTAATACCAACAATTTCTACTTCATCATTAAGTTTCAATTGACCTCGTTCCACACGACCAGTTACAACTGTACCACGACCAGTAATAGTGAAAACATCTTCAATTGGCATTAAGAATGGTTTTTCAGTATCTCTATCTGGTGTTTCAATCCACTCATCAACTGACTCCATTAATTTAGTGATGTTTTCTTCTTCACCAGCATCACCTTCTAAAGCTTTTAATGCTGAACCACGAATAATTGGTGTATTATCACCATCAAATTCATATTCATTTAGTAGTTCACGGATTTCCATTTCTACTAAATCTAGTAATTCTTCATCATCAACCATATCACACTTGTTCATAAAAACAACCATGCGTGGCACACCAACTTGACGTGACAATAAAATATGTTCACGTGTTTGTGCCATTGGTCCATCAGTTGCTGCAATAACTAAAATTGCACCATCCATTTGGGCTGCACCAGTAATCATATTTTTTACATAGTCAGCATGCCCTGGACAATCAACATGCGCATAGTGTCGATTATCAGTTTGATATTCAACGTGCGCGGTATTAATTGTTATTCCTCTTTCTTTTTCTTCTGGTGCTTTATCAATCGTATCATACGCTTGAAATTCAGCACCACCTTTTTTAGCTAAAACTTGCGTAATAGCAGCTGTTAACGTTGTTTTTCCATGATCAACGTGTCCAATTGTCCCAATATTAATATGTGGTTTTGAACGATCAAATTTTTCTTTAGCCATTTTCTCTCCTCCTTATTTCTCATATGTATTTTAATTTTAACTTAATTAACTAAAAATTTCAAGTCTTTTCCTTAGTTTCCACTATTTTTATTTATAATTTCTTCGGCGATACTCTTTGGCACTTCTTCATAATGATCAAAAAACATTGTAAATTGTGCCCGTCCTTGTGTATTAGATCGCAATGATGTGGCATAACCAAACATTTCAGCCAGTGGCACCATTGCTGAAATTGCAATCGCATTACCACGACTTTCTTGTCCTAATGGTTTTCCTCTTCGCGATGTTATATCACCCATTACGGTTCCTAAATAATCTTCTGGCGTTACTACTTCCACTTTCATAATCGGTTCTAATAACACCGGATTACATTTACTACGAGCCTCTTTTAATGATAAACTGGCCGCAATTTTAAAGGCCATTTCTGATGAATCAACATCATGGTATGAACCATCAAATAAAGTTGCTTTTACATCCACCATTGGATATCCTGCTAAAATACCATTTTTCAAACTATCTTGCAGACCTTTGTCAACAACCGGGATGTATTCTCTTGGTACTGTACCACCAACAATTTTATCAACATATTCATATCCCTTTTCAGGATTAGGTTCAAAAAGAATTTTAACATGCCCATACTGACCACGACCACCTGATTGTTTAATATATTTTCCTTCACATTCAGCTGCTTCCTTAATAGTTTCCCTATAAGAAACTTGTGGTTCACCAATATTCGCATCGACTTTAAATTCTCTTTTCATACGGTCAACAATAATTTCTAAGTGTAACTCACCCATGCCGGCAATAATTGTTTGTCCAGTTTCATGATTAGTAGTTGTGCGAAATGTCGGATCTTCTTCTGCCAATTTTTGTAACGCTTCCCCCATTTTATCTTGATCAGCTTTTGATTTTGGTTCAACCGCTAATTCAATTACTGGTTCTGGAAACACCGGTGGTTCTAAGATACAAACTTTCTTCTCATCACATAATGTATCACCGGTAGTTGTATTTTTTAAGCCAACGGCTGCCGCAATATCGCCTGAAAACACTTCTTTTATTTCAGTGCGGTTATTAGCATGCATTTCTAGAATGCGTCCGACTCTTTCTTTTTCCCCTTTAGTAGAATTATAAACATAAGAACCACTTTTTAATACTCCTGAATAAACTCTAATAAATGCTAACTTACCAACAAACGGATCAGTGGCAATTTTAAATGCTAGCGCACTAAATGCTTCACTGTCATCAGGTTTTCTTTTAATCGGATTACCATCTTTATCAATACCCTCAATTGCTTCTACATCAATTGGCGCTGGCAGGTAATCAACAATAGCATCAATAACATGCTTTACCGCTTTATTACCCAATGCTGTTCCGCATAAAACTGGGAAAAAGGTTACTTCTAAAACACCTTTACGAATTGCTTTTTTAATTAATTCGGGCGCTATTTCCTCATCAGCCAAATATTTTTCCATTAATTCGTCATCATATTCAGAAATAGTTTCTAATAAGTCATTTCTTTTTTCGGTAACAATTTCTTGTAAGTCATCGGGAATAGCAATTTCCTTTGCTTTTTCCAATGGCTCACCATCATATTCATAAGCCTTTAATGTTACTAAATCAATAATACCTTTAAAATCATCTTCCGCCCCAATCGGCCAAACAATTGGCTTAGCATTTACCGCTAGGCGGTCATCAATTGATTTTAAACATCCGGCAAAATCAGCACCCATTTTATCCATTTTGTTAGCAAAAAAAATTCTTGGTACTTTAAATTCCGTTGCTTGGCGCCAAACCGCCTCGGTTTGTGGTTCAACACCCGCCTCAGCATCTAACAAAGCTACCGCACCATCTAATACACGCAAAGAACGTGATACTTCAACCGTAAAATCAACATGCCCTGGAGTATCAATAATATTTAAACGATGATTATTCCAAAAAGCAGTTGTCGCTGCTGAAGTAATAGTAATTCCTCTTTCTTGTTCTTTTTCCATCCAATCCATTTGTGAAGCGCCATCATGAGTTTCACCAATTTTGTGAATTTTTTTAGTATGAAACAATACTCTTTCCGTAAATGTTGTTTTACCAGCATCAATATGTGCCATTATACCAACATTTCGGGTTTGTTTTAAACTAAACTCTCGTGCCATAATACTCTTTCCTTTCTACCACCGATAATGAGCAAAGGCTTTGTTGGCTTCTGCCATCCGATGCACATCCTCTCGTTTTTTTACCGCTGCTCCTGTATTATTTGCAGCAT
>PXDA01000005.1 GCA_003566505.1 Mollicutes bacterium | reverse complement strand
TTATTTTGGGGCGCTCCAGTATATATCATAAAACAGTTTGCATCATAGCTTAAAGCTTCTTCAACACTACCATACAGCTGTTTTTCCTTTTGAAATGAAACATGGGCGCCAATAATTAATTTTTCCATATAACCTCCTAATTTGATTATACTATATCTATAATTGTTTTCAAATAGTCATAAAAAGTGTAAAGTGTTAAAAAAATTGTGCTAATTTGCTTGCGTTGTTGATTTTCCTTTGCTACAATTGGAAGTAGAATAGAAAGGCGGGTGAAAAAAAGTGAATAAAAAAGGTTTTACATTAATCGAATTATTAGCTGTGATTGTTATTTTAGCGATTATCTTGTTAATTGCTATGCCAATCGTGCTAGACGTAATTAACGAAGCAAGGAGAGGAGCATTTGATTCAAGTGCAATGGGAATTGTTAAAACAGCTGAAAATGAGTACATGAGATCTACCTTAGAAGGAGCAACTGATGAAGTATTCTATACTTGGACTGAAGGAACTGTTAGTCCTGACTTAGATTATTCTGGTCAAGGTCCACAATCAGGCGTTGTTCATGTTAACTCAGAAGGATACATTTCTATGTATGTAGATGATGGTACATTCTGTTCAATTAAAGGACCGGATGAAACAAACGTAACAACAGTTGTATTAGATGATGATTCTTGTCTAGAAGAGTATGAAAATGCTCATGACCCATTCCCAACTCCATAATAATTTTACAAAATAAAAAAGCTCCAATATCGCTGATATTGGAGTTTTTACTTGCTAATGATTAATTAAATCGTTATAATGGAAAAAGGAGAATATATGAAAGATATCAAAAATATTAATACTTTACTAGCGATTGCTTTAATAATAACACCTTTAATAATTATTCCGGTCCCACCTTATATGGATTATTTTTACCTGCCCAAAATAACTTTTCTCTATATTATTTTAATTTTAATTATTGGTATTCACATCCTAGCACCCAACCGCCAACCCATTAAACTAGATGGCATTACTATCGCATTATTAGGCTATCTTTTTTTAGCCAGTTTATCGACTATTTTCGCCATTGATAGCATGAAGGCTTTATTAGGGGCTGGTTATCGTGAAGAAGGCTTACTAGCCGTTTTTACTTATGCCGGGCTTTTTCTTTTTGCAAAAACTTATTATAAATTTACAAAGTGGCATCTTTATGGTTTTTTAATTACAGCATTTATTATTAGTATTTACGGTTTCATACAATGGTTAGGTTTGGATTTTATCCCAAGAGATTTTATTCGTGGTAGCGAAGAGTGGTCACATATGGTTTTTGCGACCATTGGTAATCCAAACTTTTTGGGCAGTTACTTGGTGTTGACAATTCCCGTTGCTATTTATGTTTTTATTATAACAAGCAAAATAAATGCCTTTTTTGTTTTATTATTATTACTTGGCACTTTAATTATTTCTTTTACAAGAAGTGCTTGGTTAGGATTTACTAGTATTCTAATTATGTTTGCGTTTTATTTTAAAAATAATTTATTAAACATAAAAAAAGGATTATTGGTTATTGTCATATTTTTATTAACTTTTTTAGCAATTGACTTTTACCATGAAAATGAATATAGCAAGCGTTTAGCGACTATTGGTAATAGTGCATTAATGATTTTGAGGCAAGAAGAAGGTTATCAAAATGTGGGCGAAAATCGGGTTTATCTTTGGCTTAAAACCATCGAATTAATTCAAGAAAGGCCTGTATTGGGCTATGGGTTTGAAAATATGCATCCGCTTTTCTTTTATGAATACAAGGAAGATATGCGTGAAAATCTTGGCAGTGCTAGTAATTTTGACCGGGCACATAATGAATATTTAAATATTGCTTTTGCTAATGGTATTCCCGCCTTATTATTTTATTTAACCTTTTTAGGACTTTGCTTGAAAAAGGGTTGGGATAATGTTAAAAACCAGCCCCACTATCTTCCTATTTTAATTGCTATTATTGCTTATTTACTACAAGCCTTTTTTAACATCAGTGTTGTATCAGTCGCCTTTATATTTTGGATTTTCTTAGGTATTTTAACTAATGAAAATGTTTTTACAAAAAAAAGTGTCAAGTAGCTAAAAAAAAAGCAAATACCCTTGCGTGCACTTTTTATTTTTGTTACAATGGTAATTAGAATAGAAAGGAGAGGTAAAAATGAATAAGAAAGGTTTTACATTAATTGAATTGTTAGCTGTGATCGTTATTTTAGCGATTATCTTGTTAATTGCGATGCCAATCGTGCTTGACGTAATTAACGAAGCAAGGAGAGGAGCATTTGATTCAAGTGCAATGGGACTTGTTAAAACAGCTGAGAATGAGTACATGAGATCAACTTTAGAAGGTGCATCTGGTGAAGAAACTTATGTATGGATTGACGGAACTGTTAGTCCTGACTTAGAATATTCTGGTCAAGGTCCAGATGAAGGTTATATTCATGTTACTTCACAAGGCTACATCTACATGTGGGTTACTGATGGAACGTTCTGTACTGTAAAACACGGTGATGACACTGGTGTTACAACAGTTGTACTAGATGGTGATACTTGTGTACAAGAATTCGAAAATGAATTTACAGAATCATTCCCAACTCCATAGTTAATTTACAAAAAAAGAAGACCTGATTCAAATGAATCAGGTTTTTTTATGTGATTTTTATTTCATCAGCTACATAATCAAGTTTAATAGTACTATCAGCTTTAATTTCTTCACTAAGTAGTTTTTCGGCGATTAATGTCTCAATATGACGAGAAATATAACGTTTTATTGAACGAGCACCATAAAACTTCTCATAAGAAGCATTATAAACATGTTCCTTAAGACGCTCAGTTGCTTCAATAGTAATATGCTTATCAGCTAAGCGCGTTTCTATTTCTTTAATCATTTTCGCTATAATAGCCATAATGGTATCTTTTGCCAGTGAGTTAAAAATAATAATTTCATCAATTCGATTAATAAATTCGGGACGAAACGTTTTTTGTAATTCACTATGAATTATTTTATTAGCATCTTCCGTACCATCAAGAATATACTCACTACCAATGTTTGATGTCATAATAATAATTGTATTTTTAAAATCAACCGTTCTTCCTTGTGAATCAGTAACCCTACCTTCATCTAAAATTTGTAATAAAATATTAAACACTTCTTTATGAGCTTTTTCAATTTCATCAAACAAAACAATGCTGTACGGATTGCGACGAACGGCTTCCGTTAATTGACCACCTTCTTCATAACCAACATAACCAGGAGGGGCGCCTACTAATCTAGAAACCGAAAAACTCTCCATATATTCACTCATATCAATGCGCACAATGTGTGACTCATCATCAAAAAGTTCATAGGCTAGCGCTTTCGCAACTTCCGTTTTACCAACCCCGGTTGGACCTAAGAAAATAAAAGAACCGATGGGACGATTAGGGTCCTTAATACCCGCGCGTGCTCTTTTAATTGCTGATGCTACCAAATTAATAGCTGATGATTGACCAACAACCCTTTTTTGTAAATTATCAGCGAGTTTAATTACTTTTTCTTTTTCTGAATCTTGCAATCTTTCAACCGGAATTTTTGTCCAATTTGCTAAAACTTTCGCAATTTCCTCTTCCGTTACACGATCAGAGAGCAACCTATTTTTTGCTTTTTCTTGTAACTCCTTTAATTCTAATTCTAAAGAAGGAATAGTACCATGTCGTAATTTAGCAACCGTTTCTAAATCGTACTTATTCTCAGCTACTTCAAGATCATATTTCGCTTTATCTAAATCTGCTCGTTTTTGCGCCATTTTATTGTTTATTTCCTTTTCTTCATGCCATTTATCTAAAATAGTTTTTTCTTCTTGCTTTAATTGTTTAATTTCTTTTTCGATTTCGCTCTTGCGTTTTTGGGCGTGCTGATCTTTTTCTTTTTTTAATGCTTGTAATTCAATTTCTAATTCCATAATTTTACGTGTTAAACGATCAACTTCAACTGGTACTGAATCTAATTGCACTTTAATAGTAGCACATGCCTCATCAACTAAGTCAATTGCTTTATCAGGAAGCCGGCGATCAGTAATATAACGATTAGCTAAAATAGCAGCTTGCACAAGTGCTTTATCTTGAATTGAAACTTGATGATATAATTCAAAACGTTCTTTCAAACCACGCAAAATAGTAATGGTATCCATCACAGTGGGCTCTTTAATGATAACTTTTTGAAAACGTCTTTCTAAAGCGCCATCTTTCTCAATGTATTTACGATATTCACCTAACGTTGTCGCACCAATACAATGAATTTCACCACGTGCTAGCATTGGTTTTAACATATTGCCAGCATCCATAGCTCCTTCTAAAGCACCAGCACCAACAATCATATGGACTTCATCAATAAACATAATAATTGCACCTTGTGATTCCTTGACCTTTTTAAGCACCGCTTTCAAACGTTCTTCGAATTCACCACGATATTTAGCACCAGCAACCAAAGAACTCATATCAAGTTCAAAAATAGTACGATCTTTTAAACTATCAGGCACATCACCTTTTACTATTCGCGCTGCTAATCCTTCTACAATAGCAGTTTTACCAACCCCTGCTTCACCAATTAAGACCGGATTATTTTTCGTTTTTCGGGACAATATTCGCGTAATTGTTCGTACTTCTTCATCACGACCAATAACAGGATCAACTTTACCATCCCGTACTTGTTGCGTAATATCACGCCCGTATTTATTTAAAATATTTTCATCTTGATTCATACTCTTTCCTCCTTTCCGCAAAATCATTATAACACACTTTTTAGCACTCGACAACACTGTTTGCTAAAAAACGCACAAAAAAAATAACCATTATTTAATAGTTATTTTAATGCTTTGATAAGTTCATCTTTTTTCATTGTGGAATAGCCCTTGATTTTATTTTCTTTCGCTTTTTCTTTCAAATCTGCTACGGTTAATTTTGTTAAATCCTCTTTTGTCGCAGTTGGTTTTTTTGCTGCTTTTTTCGGCGCTGCTTTTTTACTAGTTTTAGTAGTTGCTTTTTCTTTAACTGGTTCCTTCACTACTTCTGGCTCTTTTAATTCACCATTTAATGCATCTTTAGCTAGCGCGACTAGATTAGCAAATCCTTCACTATCTTCCAGTGCCATTTCCGCTAACATTTTACGATTAATTTTAATATCAGCTTTACTAAGACCATTAATAAATTTTGAATAACTAATATCATGTTCACGGCAAGCTGCGTTTATTCTTGTAATCCATAATTTACGAAAATCACGTTTTTTATTACGGCGATCACGATATGCATAACTTAACGAATGCATTACCTGCTCTTTCGCAGTTTTATATAAACGATGCTTACTTCCAAAATAACCTTTTGCTTGATTTAATACTTTTTTTCGTCTTTTGCGATGAATACTTCCTTTTTTTACTCTTGTCATATTTATCCTCCTACTTTACTACTTTTTTCAAACGATTAAAATCGGCCTTGCTCATTAAATATGAGCCCCGAACACGACGATTAAAAGCGGTTGATTTTTTGCCGGTATTATGATTACCGCCCGCACGATTTATTTTAATTGTTTTCCCTGGTCTTAATTTTGTTACTTTAGCTATTCCTTTATGTGTTTTTAATTTTCCCATAAAATCCCTCCTATTTTTCTTTCTTTGGTGCTAAAATTATGGTCATGAAACGACGATCACGCGTCGGTGGTGTTTCAATTTCCGCAACTTCCGCTAAGGCTTGTGCAAACTTATGTAAAACTTCTTCACCTAATTGTGGGTGTGCTAATTCACGCCCCTTAAAACGAACCGTTCCCTTAACCCGATGCCCTTTTTCTAAATATTTGTGGGCATTTTTTACTTTCGTTTGTAAATCATTATCTTCAATGGAAACTGACAAACGATATTCTTTCATTTCTAAATTAGCTTCGCGCTGTTTTTTGCGATTTTCTTTTTCTTTTTTGGCTTGTTCATAAACGAACTTGTTATAGTCCATTATCTTACAAATTGGTGGCGATTGATTCGGATTAATCATTACCAGGTCAAAGCCAGCATAATTTGCCAATGTTAAGGCATCCGCAATTTTTTTTATGCCCAATTTCTCTCCTTGGGGTCCGATAACCATTACCTCAGCAGCCCTTATTTCCTCGTTCACACTCATTTTTTTACCTTTTTTAATTTCTTACACCTCCACAAAAAAAAGTGAATGACAGAGCATCCACTTAAAAACTTTTATTGTTTTAACCCAAAGCTTTTTGCAATCAGGTGAGAAGTGGATACTTCTGCTTTCTTTTTTTTTACTTTTAAAGTATATCGATTTATTTAATAAAAGTCAAGTTTTTTTATTATTTTATTCAAAGTACCGGGCACAACGAACGCGATATTCATGGCCCTTGTTGGCATAATACTGTGAACCAGAACTAAAGCTTTGTAACCAACCACTTGAATATTCAGGATCTTCATCATATTCACTAGAACTCCAGTAGAATGGATTTTCCGTTGTTTCAAAGCCACCGATTGCTTCATGATTATTATAAAAATGTACTAACTCATCTTTACTTGGTAAAAACCAATCACTGTGACCGCCACTACTTAAATCCCAACAAACATCGGCTGCCGTTGCTGTTCCCGGCCATTCGTTAACAATTATTTGTGTATTATCATAACCACTACCATAGGCTTTAGAAGTTGTATCCAAATTTGGTTCAGCAAAGATGCCCCATACTTCCGAAGCACTATTTTCCGCAGTTGTCGCAAGCAAACCACTAGTGCCATCACAATAAGCAATTAAACCACCATCGTGTGCATCACCAATATTTTTAGCCAAAGCTGGACAATCATATTCTGGTGTCACTGGTAAGATTTCAACCATTATCATAGCCTCACTGCCATTAGCATTAACTACGGCTTCTTTTTCTCCAGCATCTCCTACTTCAGTTTCCCAATTTAAATCAACCGTTACGCTTGAATTGGCTGGTATATTAACCACAGTACTATCTTTTTCACTACCTTCAATTGTTAAACTAACTGATTTATCAACACTACTACCAGTATGATTATAAACATGAGTTTGGACTGTTAAAGTCTCTCCTTCAGTTACTGGTGAGTTACTTCCTAAAATACAAAGATCTAAATGAGCAGTACTAAATGTCTGCCACTGCAAATATGGATAACCTTTATTGACACATGGATCAATCGCCCATACCTCCGCAAAATCCCAGCCTACATATGTATTACTATCATTATGTGGATATGTCATATCACTAGTTGATCTTGGGATACCGTAATGGTCTGGATTATCACCAGCACCATCATAGCCGGTAACTTGAATATCAAAATAAGAATTTTCAACTGGACTGCCGTCACCACTATATTCACCAATAAAACCCTTTGTATAATCATGCCACCAACTTTGATAATCATTTGGATTAAAATCTTCAATTACCGGACCAGCTGCATAATTGTTTTGTATTAACGCAATATGACCGCCCCATTCAGGCCACATTTCTAAAAAACCAATAAAACTAGCAATATATGAATCACCGCCGGTAACTTCAACCTGAGCATAACTATTGGATACTATCATAGATTCAAGATCGAAGTATGCTGGATTTAAACTACCTATCAAACCACCGTTACCATAGCCACCAGAATTAATTGTTCCTGTTGCATATGAACCAGTTACTGTTATCTTATCAGCAAAACTGATGGCAATAAGTCCGCCTGTCGGTCCTCCATTTGCTTTTACTAGGTTAACATTACGCGCTGATGAATTTATAACTTCAGTAACATTATCATCACCATCTAACTGGCCTATTAAGCCGCCAAATACAAGACTCATCCCTGCTTCCTCATTTGTTCCTGTTATTTGTGGATTAATGGCATGGGAATTATTAATTTTTTGTGGGGAACTATAAGCATACATAAAACCTATCAAACCACCATGATATGCCCAATCACTAAAAGGATCTTCAATAACTGTATTTATGGCCACACAATTTTCGACAGTGCTTTCTTCTAAATCTGCTACTAATGCACCAGCAGTTACACTAAAAGCGGCATCACCTGTTCTAGTAAGCGTTGCATCGATAATAATAATATTGCGAAATTCAACTTGCTGAGCCCAACTAAACAATCCCATACTACCATCTGCTGAAACTGTTAAATTACTAATACTAAATCCGGCACCATCATATCTTCCTTGAAAATGATTAATTGGTGTCCAATTTGCAATAGTATCTAAATCAATATTCATAACTTGAATATAATTTTTATCGAGACCACCTAAATATGTTCCTTGCCATGGTGTGCCAGCCCCAAATGTATTATTTTCCTCATAGCGAACGTTATCTAACTCAACCTCGTTAGCAACCGGAATCCAAGTTCCTTCGGTACCAACATAGTAATCTGGCAAATCAACTCCTTCACATTCACCATTAATAAGACAATCTTCCTCGTCTTCATCATATTCATCAACTTCATAACCTTCATCTTCATCAATCTTTCCAGAATCATCACCATTGCCTCCGTTGCCAATACCATTGCCTCCGTTGCCACCACCATTGCCACCGTTGGCAACATCTTCACTCGGCAACAAACAATCACCATCGTATGGAACGGCTGGATTAATATCCGTTTCATCACGATCCTTAGTGACACACCAATTATCATCATTAATAGCCATCTCCGTATCGCCATTGTCATAAACACGAACAATACCATCTTTAGGACCACGGCCACTAAATTTTAAAGGATCGCCTTCTGTTTGCTCCCAATCAGCAAAAACATAATCCACTTCTAATGGATTACCACGTAACCGGTTTTCCATATACTGATTTTCAGCCGTCTTGTTTAACCCCCTTGCAGTTGCCTCAAACGCACCTCTTCGCGCATCATTAATAACGTTTAGTACGATGGGCATTACGATTAACAATATGATTGCTAAAATAACAATCACCGCTAATAATTCTATTAGCGTAAAACCTTTCTTTCTTACAAAAAATCTTTTTTGCATTATTTTTCCTCCTATTCTCTTCTACATTATAACACAATATCCAAAAAAAAAAGTCTTTTCGCAAAAACTTCTTTCTTACTTGACACTTTTTATTCACTACTTAATCTTTCCCGATAACATTTAATTTGATTATTTTCTAGGAGGAAAACCCAAATATATTCATCACCGCGAATTACCTCAGTTGTTTCTTCAAAAAGAATCATTAAAACTTCTCGATCCTTAGCAATTTTATTTACTAACTGTCCTGGAAAAAAATCAAAAGGACCTTGTAATAATAATGCCGTTTGTTCATCATATTCGACATAAAAACCTTCTAAATTACGAACATTATAATCAAGTAAAATATCAAAATCATCACTACTCTCAAAACGCGCTTTAACTTCCGAATCACTATCTAGAGTAGGCAGGTGTTGTGCTTGTTTAACACCTTCTGGAAAAATCTTTGCCAAAAATTTTGGTAAAATATCACCAAAAATATCACAATCATAATCACACAATGTTATCGTTTCTTCATCTAAGGAACAATCAATCATGCGATCAACTCGAAACACACGAAAATCATTATCATCAAAGTTTTTAATGGCACAATTACGATCAACATAAATAGCCATTGCAATATCACAACTAGAATTAAGTCTTATTTGACCACCTTCTGGTAAAGTACTTCTTATTTCTAAACCATCATAATCAAAATCATATTTTTTTATAGCAAAAGAAGTTGTGGGATGTTTTTCTTTTCGACAATAAGAAATAACCTCCTTTGATAAATCTTCGGCTTTTGCTTTTAAATCTGATAACTCATTTTGATGAATTAAACGTTCGCCAATAATTAATGTTCCTAGTAACAAAATTAAAAAAACAAACACCGCTAAGATTATTTGCCACATAGCAAAATCACAATTTTTTTTCGTTGTTTGTTGCTTCTTTTTCTTTTTTTCCATTTTTCCCTCCACTATTCTTTATTACTTACATTATACTATGTTTTTTTATTATTTCAAGCGATAAATATTATCGACAACGATAATTATCTTTTTGCTCTAAATTGAAACGCACATCATCTTTATTACCAAAAAATTCTAAAATGCTATCATCATAATTTGCCATGTCATAAATTACTTTATAAACAACATAATCCGAGCCATACGCAAACTCTTGTTCAGCACCCATAATTTTATTTTCTGTCTTAGTATAATAATTTTTAACCGATTGATAAACATCTTTAACTTCATCTTCATCTAATTGTAAAACATACTTATTAACATATTCAGTAACTTGCTCGTCGGTAAAAGTAACCGTAGTAATAAGTTTTCCTTCAGCGCTAGGAAAAGCGTCTAAAGCTAAATCTTTTTCACAAGTCAAAATTTCTTTGTTATTACAAGCAATTAGAAACAATAACGCACCTAAAATAACAAATTTTTTAATCATCTTTATCACCAGCCGTAATTTGAGCAATTTGTAACAATTCATCAGCGCGCAGAGATGCTGAGCCAACCAAAAAACCATCAATTTCAGCAATAGTTACTAAGTTGTTAATATTATTCAAATCAACACTGCCGCCATATAAAACTTTGATATCAACATTGCGCCATTTTTTCATAATATCTTTAATATGTTTTATAGTTT
>PXDA01000081.1 GCA_003566505.1 Mollicutes bacterium | reverse complement strand
TGGCGAAAGTAAAGTTTTAGAAAAAGAAATAGATGATGAAGTAACTGACGAAAAAGAAGCATTTGAAAATGAAATAGATAATGAAGTAACTGACGAAAAAGAAGAATTTGAAAATGAAATAGATAATGAAGTAACTAATGAAAAGGAAGAAGCAGGTCTTGAGGACAAAACGTTTGATGAATTGTTAGAAACAGCCTTGTTGTTTAATAATGTAATGTTGAATCGTTTTGTAAAAAATGCTGAATTGGTGGCAGAAACTTATTATTATGATCGTGATGAAAAACAATCACTGTATTTTTTAAAAAAAGAAATTGTTGCGGAGTTATTGTTTGAAGATGATTTAGAAATAGAGTTGTCCCTAATTTTTCATGATGAAAAATTAAAACAAGTAAAAGTATATTTTTACAACGAATATGAAAACATTACTAAATTAGATATTACATATCAAGCGGTTATTGTTGATGAGGAATAAGGAATTATCATTTGACAAGAACATATGTTTTGGTGTATATTGATAACATAAGGAGAGATAAAGCAATGTATCGTTATTTAAAAGGAAAAGTTACTGACATTGAACCAGGAAATATTGTTCTGGAAGTTAATAATGTTGGTTATATTATTAATTGTGCAAACCCGTATCGTTATCAGTTAGAATCGGAAGTTAAAATATATGTTTATCAACAAATTAGGGAAGATGAACATAATTTATTTGGTTTTGCTTCATTGCAAGAATTAAATTTGTTTTTACAATTAATTAATGTTAAAGGATTAGGTTGTCGCATGGTTCTGCCCATGTTTTTAAATAATGATTGTGCGGCTATTATTGAAGCGATTGAAAAAGAGGATGTTGGTTTTTTAACTAGTTTTCCTAAAATAGGTGAAAAATTGGCAAGTCAAATTATTTTAGATTTGCGGGGAAAATTAACAACTGATAGTTATCAAGTAAGTAGTGAATTGGTTGATGCTTTAAAAGCACTTGGTTATAAAAAAAGTAATATTGATAAAGTTGCGAAAAAAATAGATCAAAGTTTGCCGATTGAAAAACAATTAAAAGAGGCATTAAAATTATTATAGGAGGTTTGTTATGGAAAGAATTGTAGATGCTAAAAAAAGTGAAGAAGATATTGAGCAAACACTCCGGCCCCAAAATTTAGATGAATATATAGGGCAGGAAGAAATGAAAGAAAACTTACGTGTGTTTCTAAAAGCAGCGCAAATGCGCGAGGAAGCTTTAGATCACGTTTTATTATATGGTCCACCGGGACTTGGTAAAACTACAATGGCTCATATTGTTGCTAATGAAATGAATAGTAATATTAAAGTAATTAGTGGTCCTGCAATTGAAAAAATTGGTGATATTGCGACATTGTTATCTTCTTTAGAAGAAAATGATGTTTTATTTATTGATGAAATTCATCGGGTTCCTAAATTTATTGAGGAAGTTTTATATTCCGCTATGGAAGATCGTGTTTTAGATATTATGGTTGGTGATGTTAACAGTCGTAATATTAAAATTGAACTGCCCCCCTTTACTTTAGTGGGAGCAACCACCCGTTATGGGGATTTAACAGGGTCACTTCGTGATCGTTTTGGCATTATCGCGCGGTTAAATTATTATACGATTGCCGAATTGCAAAAAATAATTTGGCGCACCAGTAAGGTTTTAGATGTCGAAATAGAAAAACCAGCGGTTGATAATTTGGCTGGTCGTTGTCGGGGAACCCCGCGAATAGCGAATCGATTGTTTAAAAGAGTCAGTGATTTTGCTTTAGTACTAGGTGATGGTTTTATTACTGATCAAATTTGTGAAGATTCTTTAACGAAATTACAAGTTGATAAATATGGGTTGGATAGTGTTGATTATAGTTTATTAAAAGCAATTGTGGAAAAATTTAATGGCGGTCCGGTTGGTGTGGAAGCATTAGCAGCTAGCATTGGTGAAGAAGTTATTACAATTGAAGATGTTTATGAACCGTTTCTTCTTCAAAATGGTTTTTTACAAAGAACGCCAAGAGGACGGTGTGTTACGGAAAAAACATACCAACATTTAGCATTAGAAAATAGTGATAAATTATGTTAGTTAAAGAGTTTGATTATAAATTGCCAGAACATTTAATAGCACAAAGTCCATTGGAAAAACGTGATGAATCACGTTTATTAATTTTAGATCGTCATACTGGTGCAGTAGAGCATGAAAAATTTAGTAATATAATGCGTTATTTAAATAAAGATGATGTTTTAGTATTAAATGATACTAAAGTAATTCCGGCACGTTTAATTGGTAAGAAAGAGGAAACTGATGCTGTAGTAGAAATATTAATGGTACGCGAAAAAGCGACTGATAAATGGGAGTGTTTAGTAAAACCTTTTCGTAAAATTACAGAAGGTGATATCATAGTTTTTGCTGAATGTTTATCAGGAAAATGTTTGCAAAAAAAGCAAGATGGTATTATTATTATGCAATTTTTTTACCAAGGCAAACTCCTAGATATATTAGCAAAATTAGGTGATATGCCTTTGCCCCCATATATTAAAAAAAAGTTGCATGCTAAAGATCGTTATCAAACTGTTTATGCGAAAAATATTGGGAGCATCGCGGCACCAACGGCTGGTTTGCATTTTTCGGAAGCGATGTTAGAGAAAATTAAAGAGAAGGGCGTAAAAATTGTTTATTTAACGTTACATGTTGGTATTGGCACTTTTCGACCAGTTGTTGTTGAAAATGTGGATGACCATCATATGCATGAAGAATTTTTTTCTTTAACAGAGGAAAGTGCTAATATTTTAAATATGGCACATAAAAATAAAAAACGTATTATTGCGGTGGGAACAACGACAACGCGCACTTTAGAAAGTGTTTATCAAAAACAGCAAAAATTTGTAGCCATGAGTGGTTTTACTAATCTTTTTATTTATCCAGGATATCAATTTCAAGCGATATCAGGATTAATTACTAATTTTCATTTGCCAAAGTCAACATTACTAATGTTGGTTAGTGCTTTTGCTACTAGGGAATATATTTTGAATGCTTATGAGGAGGCGATTAAAAATGAATATCGGTTTTTTTCGTTTGGGGATGCGATGTTGATAAAATGAAAGTAGTAGTTATTACCGGACCAACAGGAGTTGGTAAAAGTAAAATAAGTATTTCGATTGCTAAAGCAATTAATGGTGAAATTATTAATGCTGATAGCAGACAAGTTTATAAGGGTATGGACATTGTGACAGCCAAAGAGATTGATTCACAAATTTCACATCATTTATTTAGTTTTAAAGATTGGCATGAAGAATATAGTGTTTATGATTATCAAAGAGATTGTCGCATGAAAATTGCCGAAATTAGTCAACGCGGGAAGGTTCCCATTTTAGTTGGTGGTACAGGTCTTTATATTAAAGCGGCTCTTTATGATTATCAATTTCAAACGGGTATTAAAAAAGATTATAGTAATTTTAGTAATGAAGAATTGCATCAAAAATTACAAAAAATAGATCCTGATAATGCCATTCATAAAAATAATCGCCCTAGATTAGAACAAGCGTTAAATTACTTTGAACAAACCAAAAAACCATTTTCACAAAAACCGAAAAATAATAAATTGTTATATGATGTTGTTTGGATTGGTTTAACAATGCCAAGAGAAAAATTGTATCACCGTATTAATCAAAGAGTTGATAATATGATTACAAATGGCTTAATAGAGGAAGCCTATGATATTTATAAAAAGGGTGCTATTAATAATATTGTCCTAACACCAATTGGTTATAAAGAATTATTTGCCTATTTTGATAAAAAGCAATCACTAGATGTAGCTGTCGCAGCCATTAAAAAGCAAACACGTAATTATGCAAAACGCCAATATACGTGGTTTAATAATCAATTACCTTTAAAATGGTTTATGGTTGGCGAAGAGGATGTTGTAAAAAAAATTATTGCCCATTTAGAGGTAAAAAATATTAAATAATTATGATATAATTATTAAAGGTGATAGCAATGGATGAGCGATTATTGCAACTTTTGCAAGATATTGGATTAAAAGAGGATAATTATCCTCTTTTTGCAGATGCAAGGATTAAAGAAGTGAAACATTATCAAAAAGAAGGATATTATGAGTTTGTGATTGTAATTTCTGATTATCTTCCTTTTGATGTGTATGATTTTGTGATAAATAATATAAAAAAAGTTTTTGTTGGCGATGAAAGAGTAACAGTTTCTTTTCAAGTGCGCAATAGCAACTTGGCGCGCATCAAAGAATATTTTCCTTATGCATTAAGAAAAGTGTTGGGTAATTCGCCGTTGGTGGCGATTTATTCAGAATCAGGATTAGTGGTTGAAGATGATGTGGTACATTTAATTTTAGCTAATAAAGCAGAAAAGCAAAAAATTGATTCCATTAAAAAATCTTTAGTAAATTTTTTGGAAGTTTTAGGTTTCGATGATTTTGGTTTTAAAATTACTATTGATGAGAGTAAAAGTGTTGGTGTTTTGGATGATATTGAAAAACAAATTTTACAAGTTGCCGAGGAAAAACCAAAAAAAGTTATTTATGGTTCAGAGATAAAAAATAAAGCGTCACAAATTGATGAAATTGTTGGTGAAGAAAACAATGTTGTAATTGAGGGCTATGTGTTTGCTTGTGATTTTTTTGAAACAAAGAAAAATAATTTAAAAATTATTACTATGAAAATTACTGATTATACTAATAGTATATATGCAAAATTATTTTTAAAAGACAATCGAACTTATGATGAATTACGTAAAAAAATTAAAGAAGGTAATTGGTATCGTTTGCGGGGTTATAGCAAAAAGGATAGTTTTGCCCGCGAAATTGTTTTAAATGTACGCGATGTTAATTATTTTGTTAAAAAAGAAGATGCCAAAGTTGATGAGGCGAAAGAAAAGCGCGTTGAATTACACGCTCATACCTTTATGAGTCAAATGGATGGTATGACATCAGTGACGGATTTAGTTAATTATGCTAGAAAAATGGGACATAATGCGGTGGCGATAACTGATCATAATAGTGTGCAATCATTTCCGGAAGCTTATAATTTAATAAAGTATAGTAAAGATGAGTTTAAAATTATTTTTGGTTGTGAAATGATTATGATTAATGATGAAATAAAAATTGTTAATCAAGATGATGAACGTTCTTTGGCGGATACAACTTATGTTGTTTTTGACTTGGAAACAACTGGTTTTAATGCCGGTGCTAATGATCAAATTATTGAAATTGGTGCCGCAAAGATGCAAGATGGCGAAATAATTGATACTTTTTCTTGTTTAATTGATCCTAAAAGAGAGTTGCCTAAAAAAATAACGGAAATAACAAAAATTACTGATGAAATGTTAAAGGGCCAAATGAGTGAAGAAGAGGCGATGAAAAAATTTAAAGAATGGTATGGCGACGCCCCTTTGGTTGCTCATAATGCTAAATTTGATCATTCTTTTTTGGAGCGGGCTTATAATTTGTATAATTTAGGTGAATTCCAAAATACTTTAATTGATACTTTAGAATTATCGCGGGCATTGGAGACAAATCAAACAAAGCATAGTTTATCAGCATTAGTGAAAAGATATGCTATTCCATTCGATGAAAATGAACATCATCGCGCTGATTATGATGCTAGGGCGACAGCATTAATTTTCGCTAAAATGGTTAAGAAATTAGTTGATCAAAATTATGTTAAAATTAGTGATTTACAAAATTTAGTTTCGCGAGAAGATTTATTTAAATTTGGTCAGATATTTCATATAAATATTTTGTGTCAAAATCGAACTGGTTTACGTAATTTGTTTAAGTTAGTTTCTTATGCTTCTACCGATTATTTTTATAAAATGCCGCGTATTCCAAGAAGTGAATTAGAAAAACATCGGGAGGGTTTGTTAATTAGTAGTGGTTGTCATTTGTCAGAAGTTTTTGTTGAGGCAAAAAGTAAAACGGAAGAAGAATTAAGAGATATTATTAGTTTTTATGATTTTATTGAATTGCAACCATTAGATCTATATAATCATTTGTTACAAAGTGGTGAATTTGAAACAGAGGAAGCAATTATTGCAACGATGAAAAAAATTATTGCGACTGCCGAAGAAGCAGGGGTTAAGGTGGTAGCAACTGGTGATGTTCATCATTTAACATCATATGATAAAATTTATCGTGATATTCTTGTTCATCAAAAAGTTCCTGGCGGGGGGTTACACCCTTTGGCAAAAAGAAATATTACTGATATTCCGTCTTATCATTTTCGTACTACAGAGGAAATGTTAGCTTCTTTTGCTTTTTTAGCAAAGGAAAAGGCTTATGAAATTGTGGTAACTAATTCCAATAAAATAGCTGATGAAATTGAAAAATTTGAAGTGATTATTGATACGGGCGGCATTCCTTTTTCACCAAAAATAAAAGATGCTGATAAAAAAGTGCGCAAAATAGTTTATGAAAAAGCACAAGCAATTTATGGTGAAAATTTGCCAGCAATTGTGCAAGAACGAATTGAGGATGAACTAGAAGGTATTATTGGTGGTGGCTTTGATGTAATATATTTAATATCGCAACAATTAGTACAAAAATCATTGACAGAAGGTTATTTGGTGGGAAGTCGCGGTTCGGTAGGATCTTCTTTGGTAGCAACTTTAATGAGTATAACGGAAGTTAATCCTTTGCCCGCTCATTATGTTTGTGAAAAATGTCAAAGTAATATATTTGAATTAGATGGAGTTTTTTTGGGCAGCAAATATTCTAGTGGTTTTGATTTGCCCGATAAAAAATGTCCTGATTGCAAGCATCCTTTAACTAAAGAAGGACAAGACATGCCTTTTGCTACCTTTTTAGGTTTAAATGCTAATAAAGTTCCTGATATTGATTTAAATTTTTCTGGTGAATATCAGTTAGTTGCGCATGAATATACAAAAGAATTATTTGGAAAAGAAAATGTGCTACGGGCGGGAACAATTGGTACTGTAGCAGAAAAAACGGCTTTTGGTTTTGTTAAAGGATATTTAGAAGATAAAAATATTATTATGCGTAACGCCGAAGTGGAGCGACTAGCAAAGGGATGCACAGGAGTTAAAAGAACAACAGGTCAGCATCCAGGGGGCATTATTGTTATTCCTGATTATAAAGATGTTTTTGATTTTACGCCTTATCAATATCCTGCTGATGATATTAATTCACCATGGCGAACTAGTCATTTTGATTATCATGCTTTGGATGAAAATTTATTAAAATTAGATATTTTAGGTCATGATGATCCGACCATGTTAAAAATGCTTGGTGATTTATCGGGCAAAGATGTTACTAAAATTAACTTAGTGGATGAAAAAGTAATGCAAATTTTTTCTAGTCCTACTGTTTTAGGTGTTAGTAAAGAGCAAATTATGTGTGAAACAGGAACATTAGGGGTTCCGGAATTTGGCACACGTTTTGTAATTGCTATGTTGATGGATACAAAACCCAAAACTTTTGGTGAGTTAGTGAAAATATCAGGTCTTTCCCATGGAACTGATGTTTGGCTTAATAATGCCCAAGAATTAATTCGTAATAATGTTTGTAGTTTTCAGGAAGTTATTGCTTGTCGTGATGATATTATGATTTATTTAACTTATAATGGTTTGTCAGAAAAAGATGCTTTTCAAATAATGGAATTTGTGCGTAAGGGAAAAGCTAGTAAAGATCCGGAAAAATGGCGTGAATTTGAAAGAATTATGTACGAAAATAATATTCCTGATTGGTATATTAATACTTGTTATAAAATAAAATATATGTTTCCAAAAGCACATGCTGTGGCTTATGTAATGAGTGCTCTGCGCATTGCTTGGTTTAAAGTACATCAACCAATTAATTATTATGCGGCATATTTTTCGGTGCGTTGTTATGATTTAGATATTGAAACAATTTACCAAGGATATGATGCTGTGTATAATGCCATTGTAGAATTGGATAATAAGGGCTATGAAATTACTAATAAAGAACAGGCTTTACGTGATGATATGCACATTGCTTTAGAAGCACTGGCGCGTGGCATTCAATTTGCGCCAATTGATTTAACCAAAAGTGATGCCATGCATTTTCAAGTGCTAGATGATAATACGCTCCTACCCCCCTTTCGTGTTATCGAAGGGTTAGGGGATCTGGTAGCGAAAAAAATAGTAAAAGAGCGTAGTAAAAATCCTTTTATAAGTGTGGAAGATTTGCAAAAAAGAGGAAAAGTAAATGCAACAACCATCGAAAAAATGCGATTTATGGGAATACTTGATCATTTGGAAGAATCAAGTCAACTTTCATTATTTTGATAAAAAGTGCTTATATTCATATTCCTTTTTGCAATTCTTTTTGTTCTTATTGTGACTTTTGCAAACTAAAAGCTGATGATAAAAAGCAAACGCAGTATTTACTATTTCTAGAGAAAGAAATAAAGCATAATTATGCTGGTGAAATTTTAGAAACTATTTATATTGGTGGTGGAACGCCAAGTGTTTTATCGACGGTGCAATTGCAAAAGTTAAAGAATATTATTTCATTATTCAATAAAAGTGCTGATTGTGAAATAACAATGGAAATAAACTGTGAAAGCATTACATTTGAAAAATTAAAATTATTACATCAATTTGTTAATCGTCTTAGCTTCGGGGTGCAAACTTTTAATGATCATTTACTTGCTAAACTAGGGCGGAAGCACACGGCAGCACAGGCATCGCAAAAAATTAATTTAGCAAAAAAAGTGGGTTTTGAAAATATTAGCATTGATTTGATGTATGGTATTTACGATTCTAGTTTAAGGGATGTTAAAAACGATATTATTATGTTTAAAAAATTAGCTGTTCCGCATGTGTCTTTTTATGCTTTAATGGTTAAAGATAATAGTAAAAAAATAATTGGCGAACCAGTTAGTGAAGAAACTGAACTCCAAATGTATGAATATATTTGTAATAATTTAAGTGAGTATAGTCATTATGAAATTAGTAATTTTGCGAAAAAGGGTTGGCAGGCAAAACACAATTTAACTTACTGGCACAATGAAGAATATTATGGTTTTGGTATGGGTGCGACGGGATATGTTGCTAAAAAAAGATATCAAAATGCTAATAATTGGCATGATTATATACAAGGAAAGCGCCAAGAAAAAGAAGTGAAGAAAAAAGAACAAATTGAAAATGAATTTATTTTAGGTTTGCGTTTATTGGATGGTATTTGTGAAGAAAAATTTTTAAAAAAGTATGGCATGAGTTTTAGTGATTTTCCAGTTTTAATGGATATGGTTGCAACCAATCGCTTGCAATTAGTTAACGGTTGTTTAAAAATAAATGAAAATAATTTGTATATTATGAATGAAATTTTAGTAGATTTGTGGGAGGACTTATGGAAAAAATAGATGCTTTAAATGATGAAATTGCTTTAATTACTGGCGATGAGTTGCGCACAAGTTTAGAAAAATTTATGCAGTTGGTTCCTGATTATTTTTGGGAGGTGCCGGCTAGTGCAAGTGGTAAATATCACCCACCTTATGCACAAGGTGAAGGTGGTTTATTAAGACATACCAAAGCAACGGTGAAAATTGCGCAAAGCTTATTTCAAAATGAGACTTTATATAAATTTTCCAGTCATGAAAAGGATTTAATTATTTTTGCATTGTTGATCCATGATAGTTTTAAATTAGGTGAAGATGGTGGAAAACATACGAATTTTATTCATCCTAAAATAGTTGCTGAAAAAATAATTAATTATCAAGAATATTTAAATTTAAACAAACAGGATGCCAAAATTATTGCTACCTTGGTAGCTAGTCATATGGGACAATGGGTTTTTGATTATCAAGGAAAAAAACAATTACCCAAACCACGTTCGCGGATGGCTAGGTTTGTTCATCTATGTGATTATTTAGCGAGTCAATCATTTTTAGAAGTTAATTTTGATATGTAAAGTAACTTTATTTTCTAATCGTTTTAATGTATACTGATAATAAATAGGGGTTGATAAAATGATTCTGCGAAAACCTTATGCATTATTTATTAAAAGTTTTAAACTTTTACATTTAATATTGGCTGTTGCTATGACATATTTGTTTTATCGCACGACGTTAATTTTAAATTTTTTTGGGGAAGCAATCCAACAGCCCGGATTTAATTTATCGCGCACTTTGAATATCGCTTTATTTGATTTTTATTTTTATTTAATTCCGATTATAGTGATCTTGATTACGGGATTAATAATGGGTGTTTTAATTTACAAGCAAAAACCTTTTCGTTTTTATATATTGGTTTTAATAATTTATGCCGTTATTTTGACTTTTAATGGTTATTTGGACGGTTTTTTATATGAAATGGAAATAAGAACAATGTCGGCGCAAAATTTGAGTTTGATGCGTGATTTTGTTCTTATTGCTTTAATGTTGCAGTTTGGTATCTTAGTAAAATATTTTATAACGGGAATCGGGTTTGATATTAGACAATTTGATTTTGGTCGTGATTTAGAAGATATGGCGATTGAAGAAGCCGACCGTGAAGAATTTGAAGTAAACGTCCAAATCGATTTTCACGCATTGAAAAGAAAATTTAAAAATTGGTGGCAAGAGTTTAAATATTTGTATCAAGAAAATAAGTTTTTGGTAACAAGTGGTTTAACGGTTGTGTTTCTAGTTTTAAGTTTATTAGCGTATACTGCTTTTTCATCACCAGCAATTGAGTTTCGGGAAGGTGATCAAATTGTTACTAGTAATGCAAATATTAAAATAAAAGAAAGTTATATTACAAACCGTGATTATCGTGGCAGAGAAATGTTAGCAGATAGTTTTTTGTTGGTTATCAAAGCCGAATTAGCTTCTCGTTATGGCCAAATTCAACAACTTGATCGTTCGCAATTTCGAGTTACGATCGGCAATTATTCTTTTT
>PXDA01000043.1 GCA_003566505.1 Mollicutes bacterium | reverse complement strand
TGTCATTTACATGATGCTGGTTATGATATTAGTAACTTTACGCAAATTTTAGCAGAAGTTGAGCAAATTTTTGGGCTTGATAAACTAGCATGTATTCATGTTAATGATAGTAAAAATATGCTGGGTAGTCATAAAGATCGTCATGAAAATTTAGGTTTTGGTGATTTAGGATTTGCTAATTTATTAAAAATTATTTATCATCCCCAGTTAAAAAATATTCCCAAAATTTTAGAAACACCTTATATAAGTAAAAGCGAAAATGATAAAAAACGAATTTATCCACCTTATAAATTTGAAATTGCAATGATTCGCGAAAAAAAGTTTGATCCCGCAATGAAAGAAAAAGTACGAGCGTATTATCAATAAGAAAGGAAAAGTGGTATATGCGAAAAGTTGTTAACGCCAAATATGTTAAAAAACATCGTAATTTACAAGGTGAAATAGTGCATCGCTATTATTTTTTGACCGCCTTGATTTTTATTTTATTTTTGGCTTTAACAATTAATTTATACGCCATTCAAATAAATGAGCATGAGTATCATCTGCAAAAATTAGCGGCCGTAAACCGGCAAATAGTTTATGGTGAAACGGCACCGCGGGGTCGTATTTATGATCGTAATCATCGTTTAATAGTTGATAATGAACCAATTAAAACCATTACTTACCAAAAATTGCCTGGGGTTACAAGACAACAAGAAATGCAAATGGCTTATTGGCTGGCTGATGCTATTACGGTTCCTTATGAAAAACTTAGCGAACGTCAATTAAAAGAATTTTGGTTGTTTCATAATCCAGAAGAAGGGAAAGCAAAAATTACTAAAGAAGAATGGCAGCAATTATCGGAAAGACGCTTGACAAGAACTGAAATTAGACAAATGAAATTCGCACGCATTAGTGATAAAGATTTAGAACAATTTACTAAACTTGATAAGCAAGCAGCTTATATTTATTTTTTAATGAATGATGGCTATTGGTTTAGTCGTAAAAACATTAAAAATCAAGCAGTTAGTGAAAAAGAATATGCTCTCGTTAGTGAAAATCTAGATCAGTTACCAGGATTTGCTACTAATTTAAGTTGGCAACGCACTTATCCATATGAAGAAGTTTTTCGTTCGATACTTGGTCGTGTTAGCAGTGGCTTGCCGGCAGAGTTAAAAGATCATTACCTAGCAGAGGGCTATCGGCTTGATGATCGGGTGGGGGCTAGTTATATTGAAAAACAATTTGATGAATATCTACGGGGGCAGAAAGCAAAATATGAATTAATTAATGGGCAGCGACATTTAATAGCAGATGGCAAGCGTGGCCATGACATTGTTTTGACAATCGATATCGAATTACAAAAACAAGTGGAGGCAATATTAAAAAAAGAATTATTACAAGCCAAGGAGGAACCTAACACGGAATATTTAGATCGCGCTTTTGTGGTAATTCAAAATCCGCAAAATGGTGAAATTTTGGCAATGGCGGCTAAAAAGGTTTATGAAACTGAAGACGGGTTTGATGTTTATGATTATATTCCAGGTGTTTTAACAGATTCGATTGTGCCAGGCTCGGTTGTAAAAGGAGCATCACATATGGTTGCTTATAATAATGATGCTTTAACCATTGGCGAGCGAAGACGCGATTTTTGTATTAAAATTGCTAATACACCAGCGAAATGTTCTTGGACTAATTTAGGTTTACTAGATGATATTACTGCTATGAGTCGATCATCTAATTCGTATCAATACCAAAGTGCTATTAAAGTTGGTGGTGCCGAATATCATTATAACCAGCCCCTAAGTATTGATAAAGATGCTTTTACGATTTATCGTGATGGTTTTGCACAATTTGGTTTAGGTGTCAAAACCGAAATAGATCTTCCTAATGAAACAAGAGGATATCGTGGTACTAGTTTATCATCAGGTCATTTATTAGACTTTGCCATCGGTCAATATGATAATTATACGCCTTTACAACTCTCGCAATATGTTAGTACTATTGCTAATGATGGTCTGCGTTTAAAACCACAAATATTAAAACAAGTTTATCAACCATCGGAACCTAGTTTAACTTATTTAGTGCATAATCAAACTCGTGAAATATTAAATGAATTGGATGGTAAAGAAGAATATTTAACACGCATCCAAGAAGGGTTTCGTCGTGTTATGCAAACGGGCGGCACGGGCTTTTGGCATGCGCCAAGGCATTTAGAAGTAGCGGGTAAGACCGGGACAAGTGAAAGTTTTGTTGATACGACTGGCGATGGCATGATTGATCAATTAACGCTAAGCAATGCTTTTGTTGCTTATGCGCCATTTGAAGAACCAATTGTTTCTTTTACTGTCGCTACGCCTAATTTTTATCATAAAGATAATCCTAGTACCCGGCGCAGTTTTGTTAATCGTCGTATTTCGCAACAAGTTATTGAAAATTTCTTTGCAATATATGAATAATTTGCTATAATGTTTAAGGAGCGAAAGGAGAATTAAGATGGCGAAAAAAGGTGAAGCCCGCGAGAGAATAACATTACAATGTTCGATTTGTAAGGAAGAAAACTATCGCAGTGAAAAAAACAAACGTAATACACCAGATAAACTAGAACTAAAAAAATATTGTCCTAAGTGTCGCAAGACAAATTTACATAAAGAAAAAAAATAAGAGGTAAAAAATGATTCATATTAATGATTTAAAAAATGGGATGTCTATCATCCACGATGGTCAAATATTTTTAGTTTTAGATTTTTTACATGTTAAACCGGGAAAAGGCCCGGCTTTTATGCGTTTAAAATTAAAAAATATGCGTACGGGTGCTATTATTGATAAAACTTTTAATACTAACATTAAATTTGAACAAGCTTTAATTAATAAAGAAGAAATGCAATTTTTATATGTTAATAATGATGAATATTGTTTTATGAATATGGCTACTTTTGAACAAATAATGATTCCTAAAAAGCAAATAGAAGAGCAAACAAAATTTTTAAAAGAGGGATTAAATGTTAATGTTGTTTTCTATGAAGGGGAACTGCTTGGTATGCAACTACCAGAAAAAATAGCTTATCAAGTAAAAGAAACCGAACCAGCAACGAAGGGTAATACGGTTAATAATGCTAATAAAGATGCTATTTTAGAAAATGATTTAAAAGTAAAAGTACCGATGTTTGTAAAAACAGGTGATAAAGTTTTAATATCAACGCGAACTGGTGCTTATGATTCGCGGCAATAAAAAAAACTAAATGCTTAGTTTTTTTTTGCTTTTTTTAAATTTTTAATCTCCCGCGCTGTTAATTTTACGGTACGACCATCGGCAAGTCTTATTTTTTGTAAATTTAATCGCCACTTTTTCGCTGTTGCATTTAAAGCATGTGACCGATTATGACCAAATTGGGGTTTCTTATTAGTTATTCTTTTCGCCATCTGCAACCTCCTTCACGTTGTCTTTGCTACCTCAATTTATCACAGAAAACCCATAAAGTCAACTAATTTTTTGACTCATAAAATCTTATATGATAATATTTAAACAAATGATGGGAGGTGCTAGTATGAATGCACCATTGTATATCAAAACTGATTATTCTCTTTTACAAAGCATGATTAAAATTGATGATTTGATTGCTTATGCGAAAAAGAATAATGTATTAGCACTGACAATCACTGATGATAATTTATCAGGGGTTTATGAGTTTTATCAAAAATGTCAAAAAAATAACATTAAGCCCATTATTGGTTTGGAAATTATGATTGATGGTGAACCAATTGTTTTATATGCCAAAAATTATCAAGGTTATCAAGCATTAATAAAAATAAATCTAATTGATAATATACAAATTGATGATCTCGCTTCTTATGGGGAACACTTGGTTTGTGTCGTTCCTTTTTCTTCGCTTAATTTATATCATTATTTAAATAAAATATTTACTCATATTTATCAGTGCTATAGCGATGAAAAAGAAAAAGAAGCAATAACATCTGGCAAAAAAGTTTTCTTGCGGCCTATTTTATATTTGCAAGCGGAAGAGAAAAAATATTTACGTTATTTAAAAGCGATTAAAGAAGGTTTAACATGTGAAGAGATTAAACCAAGCAAAGAAGATTATCATTTTTCATACCAAACTACGAAAGAAAATGAAGAGATTGTCAATTTATGTCAGTTAACAATGCCTGCGACAAAACCAAAAATTCCGCAGTTTAAGCCTAATGAAGATAGTTATGAACTTTTGAAAAAACATTGTAAAGAAGGCATGCGTAATCGTTTTGGCGATGTTGTCAACCGTGCTTATATTGAACGATTAAAGTATGAACTGCAAGTAATTCGAAAAATGCAATTTTGTGATTATTTTTTAATTGTGCAAGATTTTGTTAATTATGCCAAAAAAGAAAAAATTTTAGTAGGGCCAGGACGGGGCAGTGCGGCTGGTTCATTAGTATCTTATTGTTTGGGAATTACTGATGTTGATCCGTTAAAATATGATTTGTTGTTTGAACGGTTTTTAAATCCAGAGCGTAGTAGTATGCCAGATATTGATATTGATTTTGCTGATGACCGGCGCGAAGAAGTTATTCATTATTGTATGCAAAAATATGGCAATCAAAAAGTGGCACCGATTATTACTTTTGGAACTTTAGGAAGCAAACAAGTCTTGCGTGATGTTGGTCGTGTCTTAATGGTTGATTTAACAAAAATTGATAAGTTATGCAAAAAAATTGATCCCCAAAAAACGCTCCAGGCCAATCGCCAAAATCCAGAAGTACAAAAATTACTGTCGAGTAGTGAATTAAAAAATGTTTATCAAATTGCTTTGCAGTTTGTTGGTTTGAAAAGACATACTTCTATTCATGCGGCTGGTGTTATTATGTCTGATGAAGAATTGACTAATATTATTCCTTTAGTAAAGCGTGATGATAACTTAGTAGCGGCTTATACAATGGAATATTTAGAGGCTTTAGGTCTTTTGAAAATGGATTTTTTGGGATTGAAAAATTTAACTATTATGGATGAAGTGTTAAAACAAGTAGGAATGGATTTTTCCGAAATTCCTTTGCAAGATGAAAAAACGATGCAACTTTTTCAAAAAGGAGCTACCGTTGGTGTTTTTCAATTTGAATCTGGTGGCATGATGAAATTTTTACAAAATTTACAACCAGTTAATTTTGCTGATGTTTATGCCGCAATTGCGCTTTATCGCCCTGGTCCTATGAATAATTTAGAAGTTTTTATTAGAAGAAAACAACAAAAAGAAAAAATAACTTATTATCATCCTGATTTAACTAATATTTTAAAACCAACTTATGGCGTTATTGTTTATCAAGAGCAAATTATGCAAATTGCCCATTTAATGGGTGGCTATTCAATGGCTGAAGCAGATGTTTTACGAAAAGCAATGAGTAAGAAAAAGAAAGCGTTACTCGCGCGAGAGAAGGAAAAATTTATTAAAAATGCTACGCAAAAAAATTATAGTGCGCAAGTTGCTGAAGAAATTTTTGCTTTGATTTTAAAATTTGCTGAATATGGTTTTAATAAAGCGCATTCGGTTTCCTATGCAATAATTGCTTTTAAAATGGCTTATTTAAAAGCTCATTATCCCCATTTGTTTTTAGCAACACTTTTGAACCATTCTTTGGGTAGTGATATTAAAACGAAGGAATATATTAATGAGTGTCGTCGTTTTCAAGTTCCAATCGTTGCACTTGATGTTAATAAAAGTGGTGAAAAATATATCGGAGAAAAGGGGCGGATTATACCACCATTATTAATGATAAAAAATGTTGGTCGCCAAACGGTAGCTGCTATTTTAAAAGCAAGACAAGAAAAACCATTTCAAGATATTTTTGATTTTGTCAGTCGTATTGATCGCCAATTATTAAACGAAAATGTGTTAAAAGCGTTAATTTTAGTGGGTGCGCTTGATAATTTTGGTTATAATCGGCAAACGTTATTTAATAATATGGAGCGGCTGTTAAATTATGGTGATTTAAATTTTAATATGGGGGATGCTAAGACACCAAAACCGGAAATTGTGGTTAGTGACGAATTTACTTCCGCTGAGTTATTAGCGCATGAACAAGCGCATTTGGGTGTTTATTTAAAAGAGCATCCTGTTAGCGAATTTAAAGCGCAAGCGGAGCGAATAATTGCTTTAAATCAAGTAGATAATTATTTTGATCGTAATATTACGGTAATAGGGATTGTCGAAAAATTTCGTGAAATAGAAACCAAGAAAAAAGAAAAAATGGCTTTTTTGACCATTGCTGATGAATATGATAATTTGGAAGTTGTTATTTTTCCGAAGCAATATCAAGACCTAGATATAGCAGAAGGTGATATTGTCAAAATAAACGGCAAAGTAGAAAAACGTTATGATCAGTGGCAGTTGGTTTTTAGTGGACATAAAAAATTAAAAAAAGGGTGATTTTTTGGTTTTATTGTGTTATAATAAACAACATGTGGAGGTTGTGTTATGAATAATAAAGAAGTTAAAAACTCGCAATTAACACAAGAAATTAAAGGTTTGTTAAGTAATGTAATTGATTATTTAGAACAAGATGAAACATTGACTGATTTAAAGAATGCTTTAACCACAAAAATGACAAAACTGGAAAATTTTCAGGTTAAAAGAGAAAGTGGTTATGTTCAACCAGAACCTTTAGTTATTGAAGAAAAAGAAGAAGAAATTATTGCAACCCTTGGCAAAGAGCAAGATGTTGATTATCGTCATTTTTTATTAGTAGAAATTATCGCCAATAGTATGAAAAACCAATCGCCGGCATTAAAAAAAGGATTGGCTTCTTTATTGGTAAATAATAGTAATCACACTTTAGAAGATTTTTCTTTAAGTGAAGAAGAAAATGTTTTTAATTTATTATCATATTGCTATGGCCTATCACGGATGATTGATTTTGTTATTAATAATGAAAATGCTTTCTCAACAGGAGAAAGCAGTGATTTGCAAAATATTATAGCTTTAATGGATTATAATTACCAGTATCGTAAAAAAGCGCAAAAGAGTAATTATGCACAAATTCAAAAAGCAATTATTGATGCTTTTGGTAAAAGAGATGATTTAGATGAGCAAAAGTTAGCTAATTTTCAGTTAAATCTTTGCAGTGATGCAAAATTTATGAGTGAAACGGGTTGTGAATATCCCGATTTAGCTTCCGTTGAAGAACATTTTCAAAAGGTAAAACAAAATGTTCCTTTGCAAAAAGTAGAAACAGTAAAACTCGGTTAAACCGAGTTTTTTTTATAAAAATTATTTAATTAAATTTTTACGCATTAATTTTTGATAATTATAATAAGCCATTTCTTCAAATTCAAATTCTAGCGGTTTAAAAGTAAACAAAGGTTCTTTAAATAAAATTAATTGTTTAATAAAATATTCTAAAAATAAAGGATTTTTGGCAAAAATTGGTCCAAAAGTTTTGGGTGCAAAAAAATTAATATAATGGACACCTTGTTGGGAATTTTTAAAAAAAGGATGTTTGGTTGCGACAATATCTTTTTTTTGATTCAATAAACCAACAATTTCTTTACCAATAAAGTCTGTTTCTAAGGTTACTTCATGAAAGCCACCATCAGCTTCTGTTTCTTCAAATTGAAAGAAGTTAATGCCACTTTTACCGAACAACTCTAGTGCGTTACCAGTTACTAAGAAAAATTTATGGTCTTCTATTGCTTGATAAATAGCCTTTTGGTATTGACGCAAATGATTTAAAGCGATGCGCAAATGGTTTTCGGTACCGCCACCTAAATAAAAGAGATCATACTTTGTTGCATTAATTTCATCGGTAGTTGTTAGCAAATCTAATTGTACGGTAATATTTTGTTTTTCTAGTTGCTGTTTTAAGATTTTTATATTGCCATTTTCACCGTTTAGATTTAATAAATCATAATATAAATAAGCAATTCTGATGGTCATGCTATCACTTTTCCTTCTTTTTTAAATTTTTGTGTTAAACTGTCACATGTTAAAAAGTAAACATTGTTGCTAGTATATTCGTCAAAATTTTTCATTAGTTGGTTAGGGTTTTTGACAATCGTGATACGATCGGTGTTAAAGTTGGCATATTTAAGACGCACGGCAATATCGTAAGCATATTTCTCGAGGCAAATAATATTTTTAATATCATTATTATTAATTAATTCAAATTTAACATCCCAAAGCCATGAAACATCATTTTCAATATATTCATTACTTAGTTTTTGATATCCTATTACAAGTGTTATGGGCTCGTTTTGTTTGCTAATATATTCTAAAATATGATAGTAGGAAACCGGGTTAGTTGTTTTTGTTGGTGGAAAAAATAGTTTTTTGTTTTGATATTGATATTTTGCGACGGTAATTTCTTTTAGTTGGTCTATTTGATGGTTAATTTTATCATCAGAAAGGATTGCTTGGGTTTTTAAAAGGGTATAAGTAACGGCTAAATTATAAACATGATATAAAAATGGTTCATCAATATGAATAGTGTGATTGTTAATATAAAACATTTCTTCATTAACAATTGAAACGGGATATTTTGGTTTTGGTCTTGTGTAATGGTTTTTTACACAGTAATAGTGACCAATATTATTATAAAATCTTTTTTCATATATTAATTTTGTATCGCAAATAGGACAGTAGAGAAAATCGAGATTGTCATCATAGTTTAAGCTAATATTTTTATTATCAAAGTTATTTTCAATTCCAAAATAGGTTACATCGCCTTTATGATGCAAACTAAGACGAGAAACCAAAGGATCGTCAGCATTTAAAATAAGATGGGTTGTTTCTTTTAAATTGTTTTTAATTTTACTAAAAGTTTCTTCAAAATGGCCGGTAATCATTGATTGTTCTCGCGAGAGATTGGTAACAATTAAATAATTTGGTGTTAGTTTTGTTAAGGTATCTTCTAGCGCTAGCGCATCAACTTTTAAAATTAAAATAGATGGTTTAATTTTTCCTAGTATGTTACTGTTTTTAATTAAGCAAGTTAGAATGCCGAGGGAATGATTAGAACTATAAGCATTTTCACCAACGTTATAGGCCTCGTTCTGATAAATTTGTGAAATGTTATTTGCAACCGCTGATTTTATGTTTGTACCACTAACAAAAATGGTGTTTTGTGGCATGCGAAAATAGCTAATAATATTAGGATCAAGTTTAAGGGCGATAATTCCTGGTAAATCGCTGCTTTTTTTAAGTTTGAAAAAAAGGAAGGCTAAAATTTTAGTAAGAATTAAAATCAATATTTTTTTCATAATGCACCTCAAAACATAATTCGATTATAACATAGAATATTTTGTTAATGAAGGCTAAAAAAACTTGTCAAGGCATTAATAATGTGCTAAACTGGAAGCGGTATGATGGGGGCCTTCGGGAACCCAGCAATTATAGAAGAAAGTGAGAAAAGGTATATGGAAAAAAGAAAATTGATGATAATTATTGGTACTGTAGCAGTAATATTAGTAGGCGTATTATTGTTATTTTTGTTTATGAGAGAGGAAGAAGAAGAACCGACAATCCCTGATGAGCCAACAACGATTACCATTGAAGAAAGTGGCGTTACTTTGAGTGATGAATCATATGATGAAGTGATTATTGCTGCTAGTGTTGGTGATGGTGAGGTTACTTTAACTAATATGACCATTACAACTTTAATTGTTCAAGGTGGTGGCAAAGAATCAATTAAAATTGAAAATAGTAAAATTGATAAAATTATTTCTGAACGGGAAGATGATTTAGGTGTCCGTATTTTATTTGTGGGCAATAATGAAATTGGTGAAATTGAAATTAGGTATTATACTATTTTAGAATCAGAGGATGAAAGTAATGATATTAAAAAAATAGTGGTTGCATCACCAGTAGATAAATTAACTATTTTGGAGTTAAGATCTATTAAAAGTGCTTTGTTGGAATTAAAAACTGAAACCGAATTGGTAAAAATGGGTGAAACAATTATTACGGAAATAATTGATCATTATAAAGTCACGGTAACTTTTAATACTGATGGTGGTACCGAGATAGAATCATTGGTAATAAAAAAGGGTACGGCAATTGAAAAGCCTGAAGACCCAACTAAAGAAGGATATGATTTTGTTGAGTGGCAATTAAATGGTGAAACTTTTGATTTTGAAGAACTAGTTACAAAAGATATAACTTTAAGGGCGATATATAAAGAAAAAACAACTACAACACCAAGTCCAACGCCAAGTCCAACACCAAGTCCAACACCAGATCCAACACCGACAGAAACATATACCATTCAAACGGAAAATCAAGTGGGGTCACCAGCAGTTATTGTTAGAGTGTTTCGAAATGGGACACAAGTAAATGCGACAGAAGTGCAAGATGCTAGTGGTAATACATTAGGAATAAAGACTGACATAGGAGAAATAACAGTTAACGATACTTTAGTCCCATTAATTAAAAAAGCGAGATTAGCAAATGGCACCATTGTGGAAATAAATTAGGAGGTTATGATGAAAAAAATATTTAGTAAAACCATTATATTCTTATTCTTGTTAGTCGCATTTTTTACCGTTCAGGTAGAGGCTGCGCCAGTAGTTAGTAATAATCCCAATGATATTGCTAACTTAACTTATGTGATTGGTGAACATCAGATTCCCGCTGATACAGCACTGACGCCTAGAAGGGTGATGTTAGCGGCAACAACTATTCCAGGTGATCCAACTATTGATGATATGGTTATTTATTTTAAAAACCATTTAGGTCAGTGGGTTGATGCCGCTGATGGTGGTAAAGCAGTTACACCACCACCACAGTTTAATATAACGGCTGCCTATGAAGGAGGTGTGTTATATCGTTTTGTAACAGGGGTGGATATTGACCAAAATAATCAAACAATTTATGTTGATGGCACAGTTGATTTAAGTGCAACTGTTTTTCCCGCTAATGCAACTAATCAAAATAT
>PXDA01000094.1 GCA_003566505.1 Mollicutes bacterium | reverse complement strand
TTAAGTACTAGTTTAGAATATACTTTTAATGTTAATAGTAATAAAGTTATTATTGCGGAATTTGTAATTGATACTGAACCAACACCAGTGGATCCTTATGATCCGGAATATGATCCAGAAAATCCTTATGAGTCAGGTGATCCAATCGCACCACTTAATCCAAGTCATCCCGATTATCCATGGTATCCAGAAATAGGAGATCCATGTAATGGCATGACTTCAATTGAAATAGGTGGACAGGAATATGATGTTGTTGGTATTGGTACGCAATGTTGGATGGCGGAAAACTTAAATTATGGTGGTCATGAAGCAGGTAACAGTTGGTGTTATGAAGAAGATAATAGTAATTGTGACACCTATGGTCGTTTATATGACTGGGAAGCAGCGGCAACTGCCTGTCCAGAAGGAACTCATTTACCAAGTGATAAAGAATTTCAAACCTTAGAAATGACTTTAGGCATGACTTATAGTGATGCTAATAGTTTAAGATGGCGTAATAGTGGTAGTGTAGGTGAACAATTGAAAACCAGTACTTGGGGTGGCACTGATACAGTAGATTTTAGTGCTCTACCAGGTGGATGGCGTTTTGATTATTCTCATTATTTAAATCCCGAAAAATATGGTGCATTTTATCCATGGTGGGATATGGGTGATAATCATTTAGTAAGAGGTAAGTTTTGGACCTCAAGTGCAGCTGAAAAAGCAGCTGGGACATGTGAAGTACCAGGTGGTGGCGGTCGTTTATTTGGTGATATTAATGACGATGGTGATATAACGGAAGTTGATAGTGCACTACTTTCTGATTATATTTTAGAATTAGAAAGTTTAGATGCAGCAAGTATCGCAGCCGCTGACTTAAATGGAGATGGTGATGTGAACGCACAAGATTTAGTGTTGTTAGAGCAATATTTGTTAGGTTTAATAAATACCTTCCCAGTATGTAGTGGTACTGCATGGTATCGTGGTATGCAACAGGCTGAAGAAGGAGTACATCGTTGGGCGGAGCATATGGGTAATGGTTATTCAGTGCGTTGTTTAGTTGAAGAAGAGGAAGAAGCAATTGCCTGTGGTGAAACTTTAATTGATGAAAGAGATGATAAAGAATATGCAACAGTACAGATAGATGATCAGTGTTGGATGGCAGAGAATTTAGATTATGATGATGGTTGTGGTAGTATAGGTTGGATGAATAATACAGATGTAGGCTGGTGTGGTTATCATCAAGATGACACAGGAGAAACCCATGGCCTTTTATATCAGCGGAGTGCAGCTATGGCCGGAGATAGTGTGGTAGAGGGAGACACAACGACTTCAGTTCAAGGTATCTGTCCCGAGGGTTGGTTATTACCTAGTGATAGTGAATGGCATGCTCTCGAGAGTTATTATTGGACCACAGGTGATTGTGAAGATGATCGAACACACTGGGGTTGTTCTCCAGCTGGAGATCAGCTCAAAGCTTCTTCTGCTGAATGGTGTGTAGATGAACCTTGTGGTCAGTCAGGTTTTGAAGCACTTCCAGGAGGCACTCGTCAACCGGACGGTGGATATTTGACTTTTGGTTTATATGGCTACTTCTGGTCTTCGTCGTCTGGCCCTTGGGGTCGAATCTTGGGGGATATGAATGGTGTGCTTCGCTATTCGGACTCTGAGGCTTTCAGTTTCTCTGTGCGCTGTGTTAGGGAGTAACCTTATACTCAGGCAATTCTGCAATTCACCGTGATACTCGTACGCAGGATGATGGGTTCGTTGTTCGTTGTCTTTTAGACGAATAGTCGTCAAACTCGAAAGAGCAAAGGTTGTCATTTTCCTTTAGAAAGTGATCCTTCATTTGCCTTTAGCAAGTGATAAATGAATTGAATGAAAAAAGAGAGATAATAAAAAAGAAATATTGCCGAACAAGAAAAAAAGATCTTGTTCGGTTTTTTTGAAAAAAACTATTGATTTTTTTTCTTAAGCACTGTATAATGAATTATTGTGTAGAGGCGATGATGTGCGAGGTTGTTGAAACGCCAGGAGGGGTTGTTGTTGAAAAAAGGCGAATCATGTTTTTGCGCGGAGCAAGTCTGTACCAGATATAGGCGAAGGGAGGAAAAAAAGTGGCAAAGAAAAAAGTGCGAATTAAATTAAAATCGTTTGATCATCAAAAATTAGATAAAGCATGTGCCAAGATTATTGCTACTGTCAAAAGAACAGGTGGCGAAATTAGTGGTCCAGTACCGCTTCCAACTGAGGTGGAAAAAATTACTGTTTTACGCGCTGTTCATAAGTATAAAGATTCACGTGAGCAATTTGAAAAAAGGACACATAAACGATTAATTGATATCGCAAACCCAAGTAAGGAAACCATTGATGCGTTAGCACATTTGGATATTCCGAGTGGTGTCGATATAAAGATACAATCATAATAATATAATTAAGTAGGAGGATAATATGAAAAAAGGAATCTTAGGAAAAAAATTAGGTATGACACAAGTATTTACCAAAAGCGGTAAAATGATTCCTGTTACAGTTGTTGGTGTGGAACCAAATATAGTGACACAAATAAAAACAACTGAAAGTGATGGTTATGAAGCTATTCAACTTGGTTTTGATAATAAAAGAGAAAAACTAAGTAATCGTCCAGAACAGGGACATGTAAAAAAAGCAAAAACAACACCTAAGCGCTTCTTTCGCGAAATTAGAGATGTTGATGCAAAAGCATATACGCTTGGACAAGAAGTTACTGCGGAAATTTTTACACCTGGTGAAATGGTTGATGTAACAGGAATAAGCAAAGGAAAAGGTTTTCAAGGAGTTATTAAAAGACATAATTTTTCCCGGGGACCAATGACAAGAGGATCACATTTTCATCGTCGGGTTGGTTCGCTAGGTTCAATGCGTGCTAAACGTGTTTTTCGTGGCAAAAAGATGCCAGGACATATGGGTGCTGAACAAGTTACTATTCAAAATTTAGAAATTGTTATGGTAGATACAGAAAAAAATGTCATATTAATAAAAGGAAATGTGCCGGGAGCAAAGAAATCTTTGGTAATGATTACTAATGCAACGAAAAACCCTGATACCGTAAATGAATTTGAGGGGTTAAATCTTTATGAGCAAGCAATACCAAAAGAGGAAGTAGAAGCAGTGAGTGAAAATAATGAGGAAATAAAAACAGAAACAGCTGATGTTACTGAAAATGAAGAAGTAGAAACAGCAAAAGTTGAAGAACAAGAAGAGCAAACAGAAACAGAAGAAAAAGCTACCGAACAAGAAGAGGTGGCTGAAGAGACTGTAAAAGAAGAAACTGAAGAGACTGAAAAAGAAGAGAAAACTTCTGTAACGGAAAATGAAACAAAGCAGACAGCAGAAGAATCAACTGATTCATCTGAAGATGCAGCGGAACAGGAGGAAAAACATGAGTAAAGCAAAAGTAGTTAACCTAGCAGGTGAAAAACAAGCAGATGTAACTTTAAAAAAAGAAATATGGGGTATTGAACCCAATCATACTGCTGTTCATAATGCTATTAAACTAATTAATGCATCACTACGACAAGGAACAGCATCAACGAAAACACGTTCGGAAGTTCGTGGCGGTGGACGCAAACCGTGGCGTCAAAAAGGAACTGGTCGTGCTCGTCAAGGTACTATTAGAGCACCACAATGGGCTGGTGGGGGTATTGTTTTTGGACCAAAACCACACCGTTATAAGAAAAAAATGAATACAAAAGAAAGTACTTTAGCGCTTAAATCAGCATTAAGTTTAAAAGCTGCCAATAAAGAAGTAATTGTATTAAAAGATTTTAATGTAACTAGTCCCAAAACCAAAGATATGCAAAAAATGTTACAAGATTTAGGAATTGCTAACAGAATTTTACTAGTTGTGCATGAATTAACTGATAATTTAATTTTAGCAACTCGCAACTTGCGACATATTGATTTAATTGAAGCAAGTGACATTAATGTTTATGATGTTATTAATGCACCACAAATTTATATTACCGAAGAAGCATTAGCAGTAATTGAGGAGGTGCTTGGTTATGAACGATAAATATCGTGATATTATAAAATCACCGATTATTAGTGAAAAAGCAACTGAGTTACGGCAAGAAAATAAATATGTGTTTGATGTTGATATTAATGCTAATAAAACTCATATAAAACAAGCAATTGAAAAAATTTTTAATGTTGAAGTAGAAGATGTAAATACGGTTAATGTTAAACCAAAACCAAAAAGAGTAGGACGTTTCTATGGGAAGCGTAATAAAGTAAAAAAGGCGATAATAACCTTGAAAAAAGGACAAACTATCGAAATTTAAAGGAGGAAAATCATGGCAATAAAAATATATAAACCAACTACTAGTGGTATGCGTAATAAATCAACATTGGTTAATGATGATTTAACAAAAGGCAAACCACAAAAAAAGTTGTTTAAAAAACTTACCAAAAGTGGTGGGCGCAATGTTTCAGGAAAAATTACAACTCGTCATCGTGGTGGTGGCGCTAAAAGAAAATATCGCGTTATTGATTTTAAAAGAAACAAATTTGATGTTGAAGGTAAAGTCGCCACAATTGAATATGATCCTAATCGATCAGCTAATATTGCATTAATAAATTATCAAGATGGTGAAAAACGTTATATCATCGCTCCTGATAAATTAAAAGTTGGCGATAAAATTATTAGTAGTGAAAAAACCGATGTCAAAAAGGGCAATGCGATGTTATTGCGTAATATTCCAGAGGGAACAGTTGTCCATAATATTGAATTAAGACCAGGTAAAGGTGGCGAAATGGCACGTTCCGCTGGTTCATCGGCGCAAATAGTTGGTAAAGAAGATAAATATGTTTTAGTTAAACTAAGAAGTGGCGAAGTTCGAAAAATATTAGGAACATGTCGTGCAACCATTGGTGAAGTCGGCAATAAGGATAAAGAACTTGTTAATTTAGGTAAAGCTGGTCGTAAACGTCATCTCGGTTTTCGTCCTACCGTTCGTGGTTCGGTTATGAATCCAAATGATCATCCCCATGGTGGTGGTGAAGGACGTGCTCCGATTGGTTTGAAATCGCCTGTTTCACCTTGGGGCAAACCAACTCTAGGTTATAAGACGAGAAAACCAAAAAAACGTTCTGATAAATTAATAGTTCGACGACGACGGAAGAAGAAGTAGATGAAAGGATGATTATAAATGAGTAGAAGTTTAAAAAAAGGTGCTTTTATTGATAAAAGCCTACAAAAAAAAGTTGAAAAAGTAAAAGCATCAGGAAAAAAAGAAGTTATTAAAACTTGGTCACGACGTTCAACGATTTATCCTGATTTTATTGGTTTAACATTTGCAGTGCATAATGGAAAAGAGTTTATTCCGGTCTATATTACAGAAGATATGGTCGGACATAAACTAGGAGAATTTGCTCCTACTCGCAAGCATGTTAAACATGGTGGCGAAAGATAATAACCAAAAAGGAGGACAAAAATGGAGACAAAAGCAGTAGCAAAAACATTACGAATCGCGCCTCGCAAAGCGCGTTTGGTAGTAGATTTAATAAGAGGAAAAAGTCTTGAAGAAGCAGAAGCAACTTTGCAAGGACTTAATCATAAAGCAGTACCCCTAGTTAGCAAAACATTGCAATCAGCAGTAGCTAATGCAGTTAATAATCATGAAATGGTTAAAGAAAATTTATATGTTAAAGAAGCATATGTTAATGAGGGTCAAACATTGAAAAGAATGCGATTTGGGTCGCGTGGAAATATTGATCCTATTAAAAAAAGAACCAGTCATATAACGGTGGTAGTAAGTGATGAAAAATAAAGGAGGGATAAGCGATGGGTCAAAAAGTTAGTCCAGTTGGGTTACGAATTGGTATCAATAAAGATTGGAGTGCATCTTGGTATGCTAATAATAAAGATATGGCAAAATTTTTGCATAATGATATTAAAATTCGTGAATATTTAGAAACAACATTAAAAAGAGCAGCCATTGCCAATATTTTAATTAACCGTGATCAAAATAAAACCGAAGTAATTGTGATAACGGCAAAACCAGGTGTTGTTATTGGTCAAGGTGGCGAAGGCATTGAAAAAATTCGTAAGCATTTGGAAAAAATAACCAAAGAAACTATTCAAGTATCAATTAAAGAGGAGAAAAACCCTAATTTAAATGCCGCTTTAGTAGCAGAAGATATCGCTCGTCAAATTGAAAATCGTGTTCATTTTCGTATGGCACAAAAAAGAGCTATGCGTAATGCTGTGAAAGCAGGCGCAAAAGGTGTTAGAACAGCCGTTTCAGGTCGTTTAGGTGGCGCTGATATGGCTCGAACAGAAGGTTATACTGAAGGCATGGTGCCTTTGCATACATTACGTGGTGATATTGATTATGCTAATAAAGAAGCTAACACTACTTATGGAAAAATTGGTGTGAAAGTTTGGCTTTATAAAGGTGAAATTCTTCCAGAAAAAAAAGATAAGGGAGGCGAAAACGATGGCGCTGATTCCCAAAAAAACTAAATATCGAAAGCCACATCGCTTATCTTATGAAGGAAAAGCACGCGGCAATCGCGAATTACATTTTGGCCAGTATGGTTTAATGGCTTTAGAAGGTAATTGGATTACAAACCGCCAAATTGAAGCAGCCCGAATAGCGATGACTCGTTATATGAAACGAGGCGGAAAAGTGTGGATAAATATCTTTCCTCATTTAGCATTAACAAAAAAACCAATTGAGATGCGAATGGGAAAAGGAAAAGGTCAGCCAGAAGCATGGGTGGCGGTTGTTAAAGAAGGCAAAATTATGTTTGAAATTGATGGTGTTTCCGAAAAAGTTGCTCGGGAAGCCTTTCGTCTTGCAATGCATAAATTACCAGTTAAATGTAAATTTGTAAAAAAAGAAAGTGGTGAGACTAATGAAGAATGAAGAAATTAGAAATCTTTCTCGTGAAGAAATTTTGAAAAAAATAAGCGAGCATAAAGAAGAATTGTTTAATTTGCGTTTTAGTCAAGCTACTGGAAATTTAGAAAAACCTTCTCGCATTAGTCAATTGCGCAAAGAAGTCGCCCGTATGAAAACTATTTTACGGGAACAAGAGTTGGGAAAATAAGGAGGATTTTATGGAAAAAAGAAAACGTGAATTGATTGGTAAAGTTGTTAGTGACAAAAATGATAAAACGATAACAGTATTAGTTGAAACATATAAAACCGATAGTAAATATCATAAACGGGTAAAATACTCGAAAAAATATCGCGCACATGATGCAAAAAATGAAGCAAAAACAGGTGATAAAGTACGCATTATAGAAACCCGGCCCCTATCAAAAAATAAAAGTTATCGTCTCGTAGAAATAATTGAAAGTGCAGTTATTCTATAAAAGGAGGAAGAAAAAATGATTCAACAGGAAAGTAGATTAAAGGTAGCTGATAATTCAGGAGCACGGGAATTGTTAGTAATTAAAGTATTAGGTGGCAGCAAAGTTAAAGATGGCAATATTGGTGATATTGTCGTGGGATCAATAAAAAGAGCTATTCCTAATAGTAATATGAAAAAAGGAAAAGTCGTTAAAGCGGTTGTTATTAGGACCAAGTTTGGTTTAAGACGTGAAGATGGTTCTTATATTCGCTTTGATGATAATGCTTGTGTTTTATTGAAAGAAGATAATAAATCACCAATTGGGACTCGTATTTTTGGACCAGTAGCGCGTGAACTACGTGATAAACAATATATGAAAATTGTTTCACTCGCTAAAGAAGTGTTATAGGAGGTAAGTTATGAACTTGAAAAAAGGAGACAAAGTGGTTGTAATTGCTGGTAAAGAAAAAGGCAAGGAAGGAACCATTATGAAAGTACTACGTGATGAAAATAGAGTTATTATTGAAGATGTGAATTTGGTTAAACATCATCAAAAATCTGATGGCCAAAATCCGGGCACTATTAAAGATGTCGAGGCGCCAATTCATGCATCAAATGTAATGTTAATCGATCCTAGTACAAAAGAAAAAACTCGTATCGGTAAAACGATTAATAAAAAAGAAAAAAAGGTGCGCGTTGCCAAAAAATCTAATAAGGAATTGGATGATTGAGAGGGGATATTATGAATCACTTAAGAAAAAAGTATAACGAAGAAATAGTACCAACAATGATGGAAAAGTTTACTTATAAATCAAAAATGGAAATGCCGAAGTTAAAGAAAATAATTATTAATATTGGCGTTGGTGATGCGGTGCAAAATAGTAAGTTTTTAGATGGAGCACTAGCAGATTTAGAAGCTATTACTGGTCAAAAACCAGTGGTAACAAAAGCAAAAAAAGCCATTGCTGGTTTTAAAGTAAGAGCTGGACAACCGATTGGTTGTAAAGTCACACTTCGTGGGGAAAGAATGTATAATTTTTTAGAAAAATTAATCACAATAACCCTTCCTCGTGTACGTGATTTTCGTGGTATTTCCGAAAAAGCATTTGATGGGCGCGGTAATTATACTCTAGGTATAAGCGAACAATTAATTTTCTCGGAAATAGAATATGATGACGTTGTCAAAACGCGGGGCATGGATATTACATTTGTAACAGATGCTGAAACTGATGATGAAGCAAAAATGCTTTTAGCGGGATTTGGCTTACCGTTTAGACAGTAGCATTAAAAGGAGGAAAAAATGGCAAAGAAAAGTAAAAAAGTAGCAAAAAAACAAAAATTTAAAGTACGTGAATATACACGATGTAACCGTTGTGGCCGTCCACATGCTGTTTTACGAAAATATGGCATATGTCGTATCTGTTTTCGTGAATTAGCATATAAAGGTCAAATACCAGGTGTGAAGAAATCAAGCTGGTAGTGAAGGGAGGAAAATAAGATGATTAATGATCCAATAGCAGATATGTTGACAAGAATTCGCAATGCCAATCGAGTGCGACATAAAGAAGTAGCAATACCTTTGTCTAAAATAAAAGAAGAAATAGCGGCAATTTTGAAAGAAGAAGGTTTTATCGCTGATTATAAAATTAAGGAAACTTCTCCAAATAATATGATTGTGATTAAACTAAAATATGATGAAAATAAAAAAGCAGCTATTGTTGGTTTAAAAAGAATTTCCAAACCAGGGTTACGTGTTTATGTTGGTGCTGATGAAATTCCTAATGTTTTAAATGGACTAGGAATTGCAATTATTTCCACATCACGTGGAGTAATGACTAATAAAAAAGCCCGCAGTGAAAATATAGGTGGCGAAGTTCTAGCCTATATTTGGTAGAAACAAGGAGGATTACAATGAGTCGAATAGGAAAAAAGGTTTTAACCATTCCCGAAAATGTTGAAGTTAATGTTGATGGGACTACTGTCCATGTCAAAGGACCGCAGGGAGAACTCTCAACAACAGTAGATAAAAATATTAAAGTTGTCGTGGATGGTAATACATTAAAAACCGAATGTGAAAATAGCAAATATAAAAATTTTCACGGGACAGCGAATGCTAATATTAACAATATGTTAATTGGTGTTACCGAAGGTTTTTCAAAGGCACTTGAAATAGTTGGTGTCGGTTATCGCTTTACTTTAAAAGGCGATAAGTTAGTAGTTGCGGCAGGTTATTCGAAACCGCATGAACTAGCTATTCCCGATGGTATCAAAGTTGAAAACCCTAGTAATAATCAAGTAATTATTAAGGGAATTGATAAATACTTAGTTGGGCAATTTGCTGCTGATATTCGGGCAATAAAGAAACCGGAACCATATAAAGGTAAAGGCATTCGTTATGTTGATGAATATGTTATTAGAAAAGTTGGAAAAAGAGCATCCAAATAAAAGGAGATGAGGCAAATGATAAATAAAGAAGAACGCAATAAACAAAGAAAAAAAAGACAAAAGCGCTTTAAAGCTAAAGTTTTAGGTAATAAAGAAATTCCAAGATTAAGTGTTTTTCGTTCCAATAGCAATATTTTTGCGCAAATAATTGATGATGAAAAAAACGCGACTTTAGTAAGTGCTTCTTCAATTGATAAAGAATTGAAATTAGATAATGGCAGTAATGTTGAAGCAGCCACTAAAGTTGGTGAGTTATTAGCGAAAAGAGCAAAAAAAGCGAAAATAAAAACAGTTAAATTTGACCGTGGCGGTTATTTATATCATGGTCGTGTCAAAGCATTAGCAGATGCGGCACGGAAAAATGGATTGGAATTTTAAGGAGGGTGACTATGGAAGCAAAAAAAGAAACAAAGAAAAAATTTAGAGAACCACGAAAAAAAGCTTATGATGAAGAAGTAATTGATATTAGAAGAGTAACGAAAGTAACCAAAGGTGGTCGTAATTTTCGTTTTTCAGCGGTTGTGGCTGCTGGGGATCGTAAAGGCAAGATTGGTTTAGGAACTGGTAAAGCAAATGAAGTGCCAGAAGCAATTTCAAAAGCAACTAATAATGCGATTAAAAATATGGTGAAGATTAGTTTGGTAGAAAACCGAACAATTCCACATGAAATTACGGCAACGCAAACAGGTAGTAAAGTTCTTCTAAAACCGGCATTTAAAGGTACCGGAGTGAAAGCCGGTGGTGCTGTTCGCGCGGTATTAGAACTAGCTGGTGTCAAAGATGTCTTAACTAAATCATTAGGTTCAAGTAGTAAAATTAATGTTGCTCACGCAACTTTTACAGCACTGAAACAACAACGAACTGTGGAAGAAGTTGCTAAAATTCGTGGTAAGCAAGTGGAGGATTTATTATGAAATTACATGAGTTAGAAGCAAAAAAAGAAGCAAGTAAAAAAAGAAAACGAGTTGGACGCGGTCCTGGAAGTGGCTCTGGTAAAACTAGCGGTCGCGGTGAAAAGGGCCAAAATGCTCGTAGTGGTGGCGGCGTTAAACCTTGGTTTGAAGGTGGCCAAACACCATTATTTCGAAGAATTCCTAAACGTGGTTTTACCAATGCACCCTTTCGCAAACGATATGCTATAATCAATGTTGATGCTTTTAATAACTTTGCTAAAGACAGTGTGATAACATTGGAAATGTTAAAAGACATGGGTTTAGTAAAAAAAGAATATAATGGTCTAAAAGTGCTTGGTAATGGCGAATTGACACAAAAAGTTACCGTTCGTGCGCATAAAGTTTCGCAAAAAGCGCAAGAGAAAATCGAAAATCAAGGTGGAAAAGTAGAGGTGGTTTAATGTTCACCAAATTAAAACAATTAGCAAGTCCCAAAAGTGCTGAATTAAGAAAAAGAATTTATTTTACAAT
>PXDA01000046.1 GCA_003566505.1 Mollicutes bacterium | reverse complement strand
TTTTTTTCTACTATCAACAATCGCTCTTGCAATCGGTCGCGCATATTTTTCTTCGCCATATTGAAAAAAAATTTTCGTTAAATCAGTTTGTGAATAATTATTAACAACTTCATAAGCTGTTAAACTTTGCTGTGTGTCCATACGCATGTCCAGTTTAGCGTCTTTTTGAAAACTAAAGCCCCGCTCACTATCATCTAATTGTAAACTTGAAACTCCTAAATCAAACAAAATAACATCTACTTCATCAATATTATGAGATTGTAATTCTTTTTTGATATTAACAAAATTACTATTTATAATAGTAAAATTATGATATTTTTCGAAACGCTCTTGGGCGATAGCAATTGCTTGCTTATCAACTTCAAAACCATATAAATGACCTTTTTCAATTTTTGGTAGAATATGTAAACTATGACCACCAAGACCTAAAGTGGCATCTACAACGATACTATCTTTTTCTAAATTCATTGCCGCAAGACATTCTTGTAATAAAACACTTTCATGCTTCATGACAAATCACTTGCAAATAAGGAATCAGCCATTTCTGATAAATTATCTTCGTTTTCTAAAATAAATTGCTCCCATTTTTCTTTGCTCCATATTTCTAAACGATCATTAACACCAATAACAACACATTCTTTTTCTAAAGAAGCATAATTTGTTAACGGTTGAGGAATTTTTATTCTTCCCTGTTTATCAAGTTGACATTCCACGGCGCCTGATAAGAAAAACCGCATAAAATTACGAGCTTCTTTAATATTGGGCAGTTGTTTGTATTTCGTAATGATATTTTGCCACTCTGCTTGCGAATAAATAAATAAACAATTATCTAAGCCACGTGTTAAAACAAAATTATCACCAAGTTCACCACGAAACTTGAAAGGAATAATTATTCTTTTTTTATTGTCAATATTATGATGATATTCACCCATAAACATAAAATCACCCACTTATTCCCACAACTGTCCACTTACACCCACTATTTTACGCAAAAAAAACCCATTTGTAAATAGTTTGGGCGCAAAAAAATAAAAGTTGACAAAAAAAAAATAAGCCTTAATCTTATTTTTCCTTTTAAATATATAGGTTTTCTAGTTTTTTACTTTTTTTCATTTTTTGCTAATAATTTGGCAATATTTTGCTCAACTTCATTGATTTTTCGAAAAACATCTTTGTTTCGAAAACCATCAGCAATAATACGCTCCCTTTGTATTTGCAGTCCATGTAAATCTATTTTGCTTTTTTCATCATAATTTTCATTTAGTTGTTGATTTTCTATTTGTTCAATTTCACGATTAATTCGTGCTAACTGCATACGGTTTTCATCTAATTCATAACGTTGGTTTTTTTTGGCATTTTTGCGCATTTGTGTTAACAACTGCGATCGACGATGTTGCAAAAAGTTGCTTTTTTCATTTGCGGTTTCATTATTAGCCTGTGCTATATCTGATAAATCAATTACTTCCGTTTTTTCTAAGTTAGCTGTTTGTTTCGTTTGACCAAAAAAATCATCATTTTCCATATTAAAAGAAGTTTCATTTACACTACGTTCCGCCATCAACTTTGCAAAACCTTTTTGCAATGAATTATAAAACAAAGGCGGCGCATTAAATATGCGACCACCAAAAGCCTCTACTTGTGATAAATTCTTATCCTTAACTAAACGAATTTTACTTGCATCAAACGTGTTTTTTTGTACTGACATTTTTTCATTCCTTTTTTGCTAAATCTCTTATTATTTCCTTAATAGCGGTCCACTCTTCTTCTTTGGCGATTGAATTTAAAATATAATTACCATCTTTTTTTTCTAATGTTGATGCTAATATTTTGATATTGTCTTTTTGTTTATCACCAAAAGTATATAAAACATATTCTTTATCATATTCAGGAATACGAAATGTGGCTATTATATCTGCTACTTTTTCCTCACCATCTTTAATAATCTTGGTTTTATTAGCCATTGTCTTCACCTCTTTATTCTTTTTTCATTATACCATAGTTATTTTTTATTTTTTATTTGTTCATCTAATAGATTCATAAAATCTTGTAAAGAACTTTCCTGAGTATCTTGTTCACTATACTTTCGGTAACTTATCGTTTTTTCCTTTTGTTCATTATCACCAATAATAAATATATAAGGAATTTTTTGCATTTGTTTCTCGCGAATTTTATAACTTAATTTTTCATCACGATCATCAATTGAAACGCGAATGCCATGATCGAAAAGTTTTTGATAAATTTCTCTAGCATAATCTAAATGATATTCATTATTAATGGGCAGGATGGCAACTTGCACAGGACTTAACCAGACTGGAAAGGCACCACCATAATGTTCAATTAAAACGCCAATAAATCTTTCTAAAGCGCCATAAATAACACGATGAATCATAATCGGTCTTTGTTTGTCACCTTTCTCATCAATATAAGTTAAATCAAATCGTTCCGGCAAATTCATATCTAATTGAATTGTGCCACATTGCCAACTACGACCAATCGCATCTTGAACATGAA
>PXDA01000072.1 GCA_003566505.1 Mollicutes bacterium | reverse complement strand
TAGTGTTGTTTTGGGTGGTGTTTTTTAATAACGTAAATGAAAATCTAGTCCCAATGATTTATTTTTTACTTATTTTGTTTTTGGGTTTTGCCTTCAGTATTATGGGACAAATTTTTAGAAGGAAAAAAATAAATAAAAAAAAAGAGTAAAAGTATTGTAAAAATTTTTTTTTGTGCTACAATAGGCGCAAAAGGGAGGATAATTTGCAATGGTTGATAAGAAGGATTTAGTGGTAGGCGACATTAAAAAATGTACAAAAATGGTTGAACATTGGGTAAACTCTGGCAGTGGTGGTTACTGGGAAATGGAAGATGAGCATGTTTGCTATAATGCTGTCTTGCTTAAAACAAGTAGTGGTAACTATATTGAATTAAACAGTGTGTACATGGCAGAATTATTAACACAAAAAGTAATTCCGCAAGTAAATTGGATGCGCATGGTGGGAATAACATTAAGCCCGACGCCACAAAATCAAGGTGATTATTTTGTTGATGAGACAACAATACGTCCTTATGAAACATTTATCAATGAAAACGGACTCCATAATAACGTTGGACATGTGAAGCAATTAAAAAGAACTTCTTCTTGAAGTTCTTTTTTATTTCTTTTTTGTAACTTTTTCCATATGTTCTTTTGTTGCATCAACAATTTCCGATAAATCAGTTTGATCAGAGAATTGTAATTGTTGTTGCTTCTTTTGAAATGGTTCTCGGTTCTTTTCGACATAAGCATCATCCAGATAGGCAATATCAGCTAAATCTTTATCGATTTCTTGATATTTGTGAAAATTTTCATTTAAATAGTTTTCAACTTTGGCGGTGTCGTATTCATGATGAGTGATTAATTGATAAAGATCGTAAAGGTCTTTGAAACGGCGTAAGTCTTTGGCATTAACATGGTGTTTTGTTAGTTCTGTTAACAAAACATACATTTTGTTAGCGATATTTTGTTCTAGATTAAGGTGACGAATAGAAATGGGTTCATCTTTTTTTAAAATTGGAGGTAGGATGCTTTCGATGGTATGAGGATTAATTTCTTGAGCGAGATCAAAACGAATCATGTGTTGAATATAGTCAAAATGACATAAAACTTTGATGCAGGCAGTGTTACGAGTAGTAATGAATTTTTCTTTCATCTGAAATTTAATAGGGGATTCGATTTGATTTAAATTTTTTTCTACTTGATAAGCGACATCGACCGTTTCATTAGGAGTAATGGCATCGATATCGGTTAAGGGACGATATAATTTTTTTTGATGAATAAATTGTGAAAGTCCGCCGATGAAAGTAAATTTATGTTGTTGAATTTGTTTTAAAAATTGTCGTGAAAAAAATATAGTATAGGTGCTATTACTACTAATCCCTAATCTTTTTGCTTCCTTGTGTAAATATCCCTTTAGTTTATTGCCGTTTGCGAAATCCATAAATAAAACTCCTTTTTGTTTGCATTTATTATATCATTTTTGTATTCATAAATAAATTATGTGTCTAATATATGACAAGAAAAGCAAAAAGCTCTTTTTTATATTATAATTTATGTTATAATTGTTCATAAGAGGTGGAAATACTATGGAACTATTAACTTTGTGGGGTAAAGCCTGTTTATTAATAAAGTTTGTTTTAGTATTGATTTTTGTTAATTATTTAAATTAATTTTTAAACGCTATTATATAGTGTTTTTTTTATGAGTTAATTTGTTATAATAAGATTAGGAGCGAGTATGGTTAAAGAAAGTTTATTTTTAGAAAAATGGCAAGAAGTACGCAAAGTTGGTGAGAAAAGGTATATTTGGACACAAACGCTAAAATGGTGGTTTCTGTTATTAGTTATTTTTATGATTGGCAATTTTTTGTTTTATTCACTAGATTTTACTTGGGAAGAAATTAGCAATAAATTATTTAAAAATATTTTTATTACTTTTATTATCGCCTTAGTTTATGTTGTTAATGTTTGGCGAAGCAAGGAAAAAAAATACCAGGCAATTAAAAAAAAGAAAACAGCAAATGCAGAATTACAAACTAATATTATGCGACAACAACGTTATTAAAAAAATATCCTAACTAGGATATTTTTTGTTGTGCGATTAATGATTCGGTTTTATGATACCAATAATCTTGTATTTCTTTTAAGCGTTCCTTAGTGGTACCTTCAAAACGCAAAGTAATATTGGGACCTGTGTTGGATGCGCGAATAAGTGCAAAACCATCGTGGTAAATTACTTTACAGCCATCAACGGTAATGACTTTTTCGTTATCATCTTTATTTTGTGCATATTCCACAATGTCATCGATTACTTTAAATTTAATATTATCGGGTGCGGTTATTTTTAACTCATCAGTTGAGTAATAATGATTAATATTGTTTAATAGTTCGCTTGTTTTTTGTTTAGTGTTACTTAAAATTTCGATTAAGCGTAGTGCAACATAAATACCGTCATCATAACCTGGAAAACGATCGGCAAAAAATACATGACCAGAAAATTCGCCGCCAAATAAAATATTTTCTCGTGCTATTTGAGCACGAAGATAAGAGTT
>PXDA01000080.1 GCA_003566505.1 Mollicutes bacterium | reverse complement strand
ATACCATGTGAGTCAGGTGTCGAATGGGTGGTAGCAAAGAAATTTACAGAAAAATGCTTAAATTTATATTGTGATTCGTTATTGTAAGTATGAATATTTTTATAAGTAATTTTCTTTTCTTTAATTTTATTTTTGATTAGATTGATTGCTTGGATAGGGGTATAAATAACAGGAATATTAACTAGTTGTAGTAAAAATGGAATTCCTCCGATATGATCTTCATGACCATGCGTAATAAAAAGTGCTTTTATTTTTTGCGCATTTTGTTTTAAATAAGAAAAATCGGGAATTACATAATCAATACCTAATAATTCTCCTTGTGGGAAAACAATGCCTGCATCAACAATAATAATTTCGTTTTGATGTTCAATGCAATACATGTTTTTGCCTATTTCCCCAAGACCACCAAGCGCAAAAATTTTGGTTGCTGCTTGATTATTTTTATTCATTGTTCCTCCTTTCTTTTGAAAAACAGATAAAATTAACTTATTCATTATAACGTTTTTTTTGGCTTTTGTCTAGTAATTTACACTCGTGTGTTGTAAAATAATAATAGGTGGTATAATGAGTATAGTAAAACGTTTTAAAAATATTTTTAAAAATAAAGAAGAAAAAGAACAGTATGAAACTGGTCTAGCAAAAACCAGAAACCAATTTATTAGCGAAATTGATAAAATAAATAAACGTTTTAAAAATATTGATGAAGATTATTTACAGGCTTTGGAAGAGATGTTAATAGGCACTGATATGGGTGTTGAAACGGTTGTAAAATTTATTGATAATTTGCGACGGCGTATAAAAAAAGAAAAAATAAAAGAAAAAGCTCAATTAAAAGAAAAAATTGTCGAGGAACTGTTATTTTTGTACACTGGTGATCAAAAAACAGATGCGCAAATGTATGATGGTGATGGTTTATCAGTTTTTCTTTTTATCGGTGTTAATGGTTCTGGTAAAACTACGACAATCGCAAAAATGGCTTATCGTTTAAAAAACGAAGGGAAAAAAGTGTTATTAGTAGCTGGTGATACTTTTCGCGCTGGAGCGGTCGAACAGTTGCAGGCATGGGCGGAAAAAATTGATGTTCCTGTTGTTGCAAAATTAAATGCTGATCCAGCAAGTGTCGTTTTTCAGGGGTTGGAAAAAGGCGTTCAAGAACAATTTGATGTTGTGTTAATTGATACCGCTGGTCGGTTACAAAATAAACAAAATTTAATGGCTGAATTGGCGAAGATTAATAAGGTTATTGGAAAATTTATTCCTGATGCACCCCACGAAACTTTATTAGTAGTTGATGCGACAACGGGTCAAAACGGTGTTGCACAAGCAAAAAGTTTTCAAGAGATTACTAATGTTAGTGGTGTCGTTTTGACAAAATTGGATGGAACTGCGAAAGGTGGTATTGTTATTGCAATTAAAAACATTACTAATATTCCAGTAAAATTTGTTGGTTTGGGCGAAAAAATTACTGATTTGAAACCTTTTGAGGTTGAGAAATATATTTATGGATTATTTAAGGAGTGGTAAAATGAAAATAGAAGAGTATAAAAAATGGGGTTTGCTTTTTCAATTAATAGTGAGTGTGTTTTTTCTTGTTACAATGGTTTATGTTTGGTTTGAACCAGCCTTTTTGGATTTAGCTTTTTTGATGATGGGATTATTATTGTTAGGAATTGCTTTTAATAATCATGTTTTTTATAAAAGAAAATATTTTACGGTTATTTATGTAGTGGGTGCCTTAATAGCATTTTTAATGGTTGCTTTATGAAAAAAAGATTATATTTAAATGATTTATATGATATTTATAAAGCATTATTGACCGAAAAGCAACAAGCTTATTTTGAAGCATACTATTTTGATAATTTATCATTGCAGGAAATTAGTGAAAATTTTCAAGTTAGTAAAAATGCTGTGTCGAAACAATTGACAAATATTGAGCGTAAACTATTGCTTTGGGAAGAGAAGTTGGCTTTTCATCACAAAAAAGATATGATATTATTAAAGATAAAGGATAATTGGACTAAAGAAGCTGTTCGACGTATTTTGGAGGAATAAAATGTTTGGGAAGATAGTGTATATTAGCGATAATTTAGCACATATTGAAGTAGTTGATGGCACGCCTGTTAATACTAATTTAATTAACATGCATGTTGTTTTTGAAGATGAAAATAAAAAAATATTAGGAGAAGTACAAGATGTTGGCGATGAAATAATTAAGGTTCGTTTTTTAGGTGAAATTGTTGATAATAAATTTGTTGGTGGTGTTATTAGAAAACCGATGTTATCTGCTAAATTACGAATTATTAATGAAGAAGAATTGGCACTGCTAGTTGGACAAGAAGATGAAAGTTCGCTTTGTTTAGGTTGCTCACCGTTATACGATAATTTTCGCATTTATATTGATATTAATGAATTATTTAGTAATCATATGGCGATTTTTGGTAATAGTGGTAGTGGTAAATCTTATGGCGTTGCGCGTATTTTGCAAAATGTTTTTCTAAATCCAAAAGTTATTCCTTTTAAAGCTAATTTTTTCATCTTTGATGCTTATGGGGAATATCATAATGCTTTTGGTGGT
>PXDA01000054.1 GCA_003566505.1 Mollicutes bacterium | reverse complement strand
GTGCTTGCAATCATATTTTGCTATTACCGGTCAACCAGCACTCCTACCCCGTTATGCGTTGGGCAATTGGTGGAGTAAAAACACAAAATATGATGACCACACTTTGCGAAATTTAATTGATGAATTTGAAAATCAAGATATTCCTTTAGCAGTGATGCTTTTAAATCATGATTGGCATATTCGGGAACATGAAAAAAAACAAAACTTGGAAACAGGTTTTACTTTTAATGAAGATTATTTTAAATCACCAATTAATATGATTCGTTTTCTACATTCCAAGGGTATTCGTATTGGTTTAAGTGTTAATCCCTTGCAGGGCTTTTATCCTTTTGAAACCAATTATCAAGAAATTATAAAATATTTGCAACCAGACAACAAAGGGATAGTCCCCTTTAATGTCTTAGAACCAAAAGCATTAGATGTTTATTTTAAATTAATCATACATTACCTAGATGCAATGCATGTTGATTTTTACTGGTTAAACATTGAAGAAGAAGCGAAGCAAAAAAACTTGGCTGCGACCAAATTTTATTTAAATCATTATCATTTTTATGATATGAAAAGAAATTATAAAAGACGACCGATGATTTTATCAGAAAATACTAATGTTGCAGCACATCGTTATCCGGTTTTATACTCTGGTAAAACCGAAGTTGATTGGAAAACATTAAAAGCCATTCCATTTTTTAATGTTAGTGCTACCAATAACGGTGTATCTTGGTGGGCGCATGATATTGGCGGGTTTTATGGTGGTATTGAAGAAGATGAATTATATATTCGTTTCGTCCAATTAGGTGTCTTCAGTCCTATTTTAAAATTTGGTAGTGATGATGGGCGTTTTTATAAAAGGGAACCTTGGCGTTGGGCGAGTAATGTTTATAACATTACCAAAGATTATTTAAGACTACGTCATCGTTTGATTCCTTATTTGTATTCGGAAGCTTATAAATATCATACGCAAGGAAAACCATTATTAAAACCGATATTTTATCAATATCCCGAAATGCATGAAGATAGCATTTATCGCAATGAATATTACTTTGGTTCGGAATTATTTGTTTGTCCGATTGTTAATAAAAAAGAAGAAATTATGAAAAGAACCATTCATCATTTTTATATGCCAGAAGGTGTTTGGTATGATTTTTATAGTGGTAAGCGTTTTCCAGGACCGGATAGTTATGTTTCCTTTTTTAAAGAAGAACAATATCCCGTTTTTGCTCGTGGGGGATCAATTATTCCTTTTGGTGAAAATGATAATATTTTTGATACCACACCACCTAAAAATATGGAAATACATGTTTTTCCGGGCAAGAGCAATTCTTATGAATTATACGAAGATGACGGCATGACTGATTTACATCGCAAAGGTTTTTATTTAAAAACTTTGATTGAATATAATTATATGCCGAGTAATTATACTTTAATTATTCGACCTTTAGAAGGAAAAAGTGGCATTGTGCCTGCTAAACGAAATTATAAGATTCGTTTTCGTAATACTAGAAAAACAGATGATGTAACAGCTTATGTTAAAGATGATAAAGTGCCATGTGCTACTTATGTTGAAAATAATGATTTTGTCGTTGTTGTTAATGATGTAAGCACTGTCGCCCAACTAACGATTAATTGTAAGGGTGAAGATATTGAAATTGATGCTCTTCATATTATTAATGATGATATTTATGGCATTATTAATGATTTATTTATTGAAACCCGTTTAAAACAAGCAGTTTATGATATTTTATTTAGTGATTTAACAATTGCGAAAAAAAGAATTGCTGTTCGTAAATTACGACGTCAAAAACTCGAGCCCAAGTTTATTAAATTATTCTTAAAGTTACTTGAATATATTGACCAGGTATAATATAATAAAAAGATATTATTGATAGATCGTTTCGAAAAGGAGCTAATTATGATTGTTATTTTTTATTTTCTCGTGTTTTTATTAGTTTATGCGGTTTATTATTATTTCGTTTTAAAACGCAAAGAAAAGTTAGCAAAATTTAAAGAAAGCACGGAAATGAAATATTTAAAAAGCCGTTATCATCTCAATTTAGATAAAATTGATGTGGTAAAAACAATGCGCATTATTGCTTTGCATAATGCGATTATTATTACGACAACTTTAATTGTTATTGATACGCTAGAAAATTATTTAATGAAATTAGCGGTAGCTTTTATAACAGTTGTTAGTTTACAGTTATTAGGTTTCCATATTTTGGGCAAGTGGTTAAAAAGAGGTGAGAAAGATGTTTGATATAAGAGCAAATGAAAAAAAGTGGCAGGAAAAATGGCAAAAAACTAAATTACATGAAACTGATCTTGTTAATGCTGAAAATCCTTTTTATAATTTAATGATGTTTCCATATCCTTCAGCTGAAGGATTACATATGGGCAATGTTTTTGCTTATATTGGTTCGGATATATATGGTCGTTATAAGAGATTACAAGGGTATGATGTTTTTGAGCCCATGGGTTTTGATGCTTTTGGTATTCATAGTGAAAATTATGCTATTAAAGTCGGGATGCATCCTTTGGAATTAATTCCGCGCAATATTGAAAATTTTCGCGAAAAACAGTTAAAAAAATTAGGTGT
>PXDA01000040.1 GCA_003566505.1 Mollicutes bacterium | reverse complement strand
TCGGTAAAATCTTCCGGAATTATTACTGCTGCAGCAATTTCGGCAAAAAACAATTCATCTTTTATTTCCGCTTCGCTTAATGCTTTAAAACGTGTTTTTTCCGCTAAATAATCTTCTAATCCTTGCGCAAAAACACTTTCATCGTGATTAATGACCGTAATAGTTGGTCTTGATGTCGTAAATTCATCTTGCACCGGTGGTTGTGTGGTCATCAAAACGGTGAAAAAAACCGTAATACCCAAAAAAATAGCAATCGTTAAATAAGCGCTCCGCAATATTTTGAAATAATTTTTAAATACTATCATATTGCCTCCTTCGCACAAAAATACTAATAATCACTAAAAGGATGACAGAAATAATGACCATCATAATAACATTTTCCCAATAACGATTCATTGTATCGTAATAATATAGTGAATAAATACCATCGGTAATTAAATTACCAGGATTAATTTGAGCAAGCCAAGGAGCACTACTTTGCACCCAATGTTTAATATTAACAATAACCATCCCTGATAAGAAAGCCATGAAAAAACCGACCGCGGAAATAATACTATCTTTCTTTCGTTCATCAAGCTGATTAGTAATACCAACTACAGCACCAATAATAATACCAACAATACCACCAAAGACAGCAATTAAATAAACATAAAACAATTGATCACCAAAATCAACGCCCAGTAAGCGCATATATGAAACTAGCAAAATCATAGCAGTTGCTTGCACCAAAACATCGACCGTTAAAGACGGTATTAAAATTTTTATTTTGTGAAAAGGAGCAAGCACATTTTTGATTCCATAACCACTTAAGTTTCCTTCACTTTCATTAATTGTTTTCATACCAAAGAACCCACCATAGATTGCTCCTAGGGCGATTAAACTATAAAAACTAACCAAAATCATATTATTGTCACCTTGTTCATCGCTTTGCACATAATTTTTCGAAAAATCAAGATTTTCAGTCATTAATGCTTGTGCTTTTTGGGAATCAACTTCAAAAAGATTATCAATTACCGATGATGCTTGTAAATAATTATCTAAAATATGCTTAACCATCGTCTGATCATAACCACTACGATTAACAAAAAGTTCAATTTCTTCATCAAAAACAATAAAAGAACTAATGCTTCCTTCATCTAATCTATTTTCAGCTTCGGCTTTCGTTAAATGATGCACCGCAAAAATTTCTTCCCCTTCAATTTCTAGTTCTTCTAAAAAAGTAATTACAGGGGTTTCTTCTTTTTCGACAACACCAATTCTAATCGTATTAAAAGTATACATTTCCGCAAAATTACCAAAGGCAAGATGAAATAAAGTTGCTAAAATACAAGGAAAAATAAGCGCCCAAAAAATTAATGTTCTTTCTCTAATAACTCTTTTAAAACGATGTTTGAAAACATGTCCAAACATATTAATCACGCAACTCCCGTCCTGTAATATCTAAAAAGACATCATTTAAAGTAGGTTTTTGTAAATTAATTGATTGGGCGTTAATATTTTCTTTTTTGAGTAGTTCTAGTAATTTAGTCATATTTTGATTTTCTTTCGCAAAATAAATAACAATTTTGCTATGTTCAACCATAATATCTTTAACATTGGACAGTTGTTTAATTTTTGCCACTTGTTCGTCATTAATTTCGCTTAATTCGACTTCAATTTTTTCATCAATAGCAGCTTGTTTTTTCAATTGTTCAATGGTTCCCTCGGCAACACTTTTACCATGATCAATAATCAAAACGCGATCACACAAAAACTCTACTTCTTCCATATAATGAGTAGTATAAACAATCGTTGTGCCCCTTTTGTTTAACTCTTTAATTGCTTCTAAAATATTATTACGACTTTGCGGGTCAACTGCTACCGTTGGTTCATCAAGAAAAAGCAATTTTGGTTTATGAGCAATCCCGCAAGCAATATTTAAACGCCTCCGTAATCCACCACTTAATTTAGGGGGATAAAATTTTTGATATTTTTCTAGGCCTACTATTTTTAATGCTTCTCTTATTAGTTCTTTTCTTTTAGCATTATCGGTAATATATAGACCACAAAAATAATCAATATTTTCATAAACCGTTAATTCATTAAAAACAGCCACTTCTTGTAAAACTACCCCAATATCTTTTTTAATATCATAAGCATCGGGACTCATGTTTTTGCCGAATATTTTAATGCTTCCTTCCTTTATTTTTAATAATCCCAAAATAGAATTAATAGCTGTTGTTTTTCCACTGCCATTCGGGCCTAATAAACCAAAGATTTCGCCTTCTTTAACCGCGAAAGAAAACTGATCAAGAGCAGTTAACGAACCATATTGTTTCGTTAATTTTTCAACTTCAATTATTTTACTCATCTTAACACCTCTTTTTTTATTATAGCATTTTTTTGCAAAAAAAATAAGCAAATTTATTGCTTATTAACAAATGGTATTAATGCTAAAAAACGCGCTTTTTTTACTTCTTTTGCAATGTGTCTTTGGTGTTTTGCGCACGCTCCAGTTGCTCTTCTTGGTAAAATTTTTCCTTTATCAGCACTAATATATTTTTTTACTATTTCAACATCTTTATAATCAACATCTTTGCCAGCACACATCTGACAAACTTTTTTCTTTTT
>PXDA01000062.1 GCA_003566505.1 Mollicutes bacterium | reverse complement strand
GATTCTTGTTCTTTGCTTGATTATTTAGAAGAATATGTTTATGAATATTATGATGAAAGAAATCAGCCAACTGCAAATGCAGTTCGATCGACAATTGAAAAAAAGTTAGGAGGTGAAGAATAATGAATAAAATTCTGACTATTGTATTGTTAGTAGTATTAGTTGGCGGTGCCGTATATGTTGTGGCTTTTAGAGGAAATGATGAGGAAGAGACTGTAACAAATGATAATGGTGAAGTTCAACAAGAAGAAAGAGAAGAATTAAGTGAAGAAGAAATTGCTGTTATTGTTCGAAGAGTAATTGAAGATAATGAAGAAGAATTAGCAGAATATGAAGAAGATCGTCGTACCTTGGAGGGACAAATATTCCGTCTTGTTCGAAGAGAAGAACGATTAGCATCGCCACCACATATAGTGCGTGAAGTTATTTCGCAAGTGGTTGATGAAATGTATTAAGAAGCAGACTTGCTTCTTTTTTTTTAATTAGTTATGTGTGTTATAATAAATTTGGTGAGAAATGTATGACTGCTGAGGTTTTATTAGAAGTAAAATATATGTGTTTAGATCGTACTTTTGCTTATGCGGTTCCATCTGAATTAGCAAAAGATGTTTTGGTTGGTAAAAGAGTAAAAGTGCCTTTTGGTAAGAAAAAAGTAGAAGGGTTTGTTATGAGCGTTGCTCATAATAAAAAATATGATTTTGATTTGAAAAATATTTTGACAGTTGTTGATGAAGAAGTTGTTTTAAATCAAGAATTATTAAAACTAGGGGAATATATGAAACAAAAAACTTTGTCGCCTTTAATTTACTGTTATCAAACAATGCTTCCTAAAGGCGTAAAAGCAGCTGTTAAATATAAAATTGCTAATAAAAAAGAAAAATATTTGCAAATTAATCGTCGTAAAAAACGTAAAAATGTGAGTGAAAAAGGAATTCAGGTTTTAGCACTATTTGATGAAAAAAAGGAAATTCCAAAAAAGGAAGCGACCAATATATCTGCATCTGCCGTAAGCACTTTGTTAAAAAATGGTTTGCTAAAGGAAATTGAAAAAGAAGTTAGGGAAGAAAATGATTTTTCAACTATTAATTCGTCATATCATCTAACTGATGAGCAAAAAAAGTGTATTTCTTTAATTATGGCGCGCGCTGACCAGTTTCATCCCTTTTTATTGCACGGTACTACTGGATCAGGAAAAACCGAAGTCTATTTACAAATGATTGAAAAAATTTTGCAAAATGATAAGCAAATAATTATGTTGGTACCAGAGATAAGTTTAACACCGCAAATTGTGCAATTATTTCGGGAAAGATTTGGTAATAATTTAGCGGTTTTTCATAGTGGCTTAACGGATTTGGAAAAATATCGCGAATATTTAAAAATCAAGCATGGCAAAGTAAAAATTGTGGTTGGTGCCAGAAGTGCCATTTTTGTTCCCTTTGATAATATTGGTGCTATTATTGTTGATGAAGAACATGCACAGACATATAAACAAGAAAACACTCCCAAATATAATACTATTGATATCGCTATTTGGCGGGCGCAATATCATAAATGTCCTCTAATTTTAGCTAGTGCAACTCCTAGTATTGAAAGTTATACTCGTGCTCAAATGGATATTTACTCATTGTTAGAAATGAAAAAGCCGATTAATAATTTGCAAAAAGATATCGCAATTATTGATATGAAAGATGAGATGAAAACAGGAAACCGTTATGTATCTGATACTTTAATGAAAAAGATAAAAGACCGGATTAAAAAAAGTGAACAAGTAATACTTTTTTTGAATCGAAGGGGCTATACAACAACGGTTGTTTGTCGTGATTGTGGTGAAGTTGTGAAATGTCCTAATTGTGAAATATCATTAACTTATCATAAAGTTAGTAAGGCATTAAAATGTCATTATTGTCACTATGAAAACAACTTACGTGTGAAGTGTCAAAAATGTGGTGGCGAATATCGTCATTTTGGTTTAGGGACGCAAAAATTAATGGAGGAAATAACTAAAAAAATTGATGCCAAAGTTGTTCGTATGGATACTGATGCAACTAAAAAACGGGGTAGCCATCAACAAATTATTAATGATTTTATTGCGCATAAATATGATATATTAATCGGCACACAAATGATTGCTAAAGGTTTAGATTTTGCTAATGTAACTTTAGTAGGGGTTATTAGTGGTGATGCTGGTTTAAATGCTCCTGATTTTCGTAGTGCTGAGCGCACTTTTCAATTAATTAATCAAGTAGCAGGGCGTAGTGGTAGATTAAATAAAAAAGGATGCGTGGTGGTGCAATGTTTCAATCCAGAACATTATAGTATTCGTTATGCTTTGCAAAATGATTATCAAAAATTTTATCAAATGGAAATGTCTATTCGAAAAAAATTAAATTATCCACCGTTTGTTAATTTAACTTTAATAAAAGTGTCTGCTGCAAACTTTGATTATTTATGGCGTGAGGCGGTAAAAATTGCGCAAATGTTTAGTAAAAATGAGCGATTAGAAGTTTTAGGACCAACTAATGCAAGTGTGGTAAAAATTAATCGACGCTATATTGTAAACATTATTATTAAGTATCAAAATAGAGCCGATATTTTATATCCTTTAACAGATTTGCAAGAACTTTG
>PXDA01000035.1 GCA_003566505.1 Mollicutes bacterium | reverse complement strand
GTTTTGTATTTTATTTTATTTCCGCTTGCAATTGATTTTTTTCGGCGCACGGCAAGCACCATGGATGAAGCAACCGAAAAATTAATTGTAGCGCAAGCAAAGCAATATGTATATGATAATCCTTATGAATATCCACGGGTAGAGGGTAATGTTTTTTGTATTGAAATTAATACATTGGTTGCCGAAAATTATTTAGGTGATTATTTATATGATGTTGGCAAAAGAAAAGAATATGATCAGGAAAAAATGGTGCGTGTAGCAATAACAGATGAAAAAGAAGCAACGATTGTTGATAGTTATTATTGTGAAGAAAATTTAGCACAAGTTAATTTTATAGATCAAAGTGGTGCTAATGCACCGAGACTTTATAATACAATGATACCTGTTACCTATAATGAAGGCTGGATTGTTGCTGATGCTACCGAAGAATGGTTCGATTATCGTGAAAAACAATGGGCGAATGTTGTGCTGGTGCATCAAGAGTATCGTGAACTTTATTTAGAAAATCCGGGTATTATGGTAGATGAGGATGATGTTTTAGCACATTTTGTTTGGATTCCCCGATATCGTTATAAATTATTTAATAGTAGTGCTGAAGCAATAAGTGAACGAAAAATTGAGGTTCAATTTGAAGGAAAAAAAGTGGAAAAATCATTTGGTAGTGAAGACGGTGAATGGTTAACTCATCCGGCATTTACTTTTGCGGAAGAAGAATTGTCAGGTTTTTGGGTTGGTAAGTTTACAACTACGGGGACGGAAGCTGTTCCCACAATTCGGCCCAATCGATCAATGTTAACAGGTTATAATGTCGCTACCCAAATGGAAATAGCGGCGAAAATAGGTCAAGAAGGTTATGGTATGCAACGAGAAAGCAAGATGATGAATAATTTAGAATGGGGCGCGATTGCTTTTTTAGCAAATTCTCAATATGGTAATCAAGGTGCGATTTGGATAAATCCGAATGAAGAGTTATTAACAGGTTGTGCTTATGGTAACGTTTCCCATGATCCTACTAGTGAATGCTCGTCCTTTGCTACGACAGAAGGAATGCGTGCTTCAACGACGCGTAATGTTTATGGTGTTTATGATATGAGTGGTGGTGTTTGGGAACGTGTGTTGGGGGTGATGGAAGATGATGAAGGTGATATTCAAACAGCAAACGCTGGATTTGTTGGTGATGTTGAGGAATACTTAGATTATTTTAATGTTTATCAATATTCGAGTAGTGATGCAATTTATGAACGAAGAATATTAGGTGATGCGACCGCTGAAACACGGGGTTGGTTTAGTAGTTTAAGTGAAATGCCTCATGGTAATATTAATTCATGGTTTTTACGTGGTGGTAATTATGCTTCGGAAAGTGATGCTTCCGTTTTTACTTTTTCAGCTGATGATGGTGGAACAGGTGAAACTGGTCTTCGAATTGTTATTCCAGCGTATTGACAAATGTGAATAATTAAGTATAATTAATTATGTAATTATTCATGCGGATGTAGTTCAGTGGTAGAACATCAGCCTTCCAAGCTGATTACGTGAGTTCGATTCTCATCATCCGCTCCATAAGAAAATAAAAGCAATTTTTTGCTTTTTTTTTGTGAAAAAAATGTCAAGTTCAAAAGCCCTTTAATTGTTATTTTAGTTAAAAAATGTTACGATTGAGACATAAAATAAACATAGAGGGGAAAGCAGTGATGAATGATAATTCAACTGAAGAAAAAACCGAAAATTTAAATGAGCAGATATGGGTAGATTATCGTGGTTTTCACAATAAAAGACCGAAAGAGGCCATTGCTATTATTGGCATTTCGCTAATACTAGTTTTTGGTGTTTTTTTTATGTTAGATGCTTATGTTTTTGAAGATGAAGAAGAGGAAAAACAAGAGGAAGAACATAAAAGACCTGATGATAATGATGAAGAAAATGATGAAGATGAAGAAGAAAAAAAAGATGATGAAAAAGAAGAAGAAAAAGAAGAACGCAATGATGATGAAGACAGCCCATTAGCAATGGCGGAAAATGATAAATTTCAAGCAGCTGTTGCAAGTGCGCTTGAAGAAGTTTTTGCCGCTGGAGGTGGCAGTACGGAAGTTAATAATGCGATGTTGCAAAAATTATATGAAGATTTTGGTGATGTTTATGATCTTGCAGCAATTAAAGATTATTTTACTAACGCAATCGTTGAAGAAAGGAAGAGGCTTTTAGATAAAATTGATAATGTTGAAAATATGATTGTAATTGAGGAAACTTTGTATGGTGAATATATTAGCAAAATTGAAGAAAATGCTAGCGCGGAAGTAATTGATGAAATATCAGCCCAATTAGAAAAATATATTGATGAATTAAATCAGTATCAAATAAAATTAAATGAAGAAATTAATACGTATAAAAAAATTGAATATTTGAAAGCAATAAAAGAAAATTATCAAAAGCGAAATAGTTTGTTAGTGTCCTATTTTGAAGAAGATTGGGATGTTGGGTTTTATCTTTTTGATTTTCAAGCAAATTATGTTGTTGATAAATATGGCGAAGGTTTTTTTGCAACAACCGAATTTGGTTCTGAAACGCTAGAAATATTTGTAACTGGTAAACTTTATAATGTATGCGAATAACTTTCATTAAAAGTGGCATGGTATTACG
>PXDA01000020.1 GCA_003566505.1 Mollicutes bacterium | reverse complement strand
TCTAAAACTTTGAAATTAAAAGGAAAGGTATTGCCCTTAACTGAAGATAATGTTGTTTTAATGGCGCAAATGCAAGATGGCCAAGTAGTAGAAGGTGAACATCAGATTACTGACTATAAGGGTGAAATAACGAAAATTTATTACCGGGAAAAACCGCAAATAAATGAAGAAGTTTTAACCGCCATTGCCGAAGCTGATTATTTAATTTTTAGTATGGGTAGTTTATACACCAGCCTCCTGCCCAATTTAATTTGCCAAGATATAATTGCGGCGATTGATAAAGCGAATGCACAAATATTTTATGTTTGTAATATGATGACGCAACCAGGAGAAACTGATAATTTAAAAGTAAGTGATCATGTTAAGTTAATTAATCAATATTTGGGAAAACGAAAAATTGATACTGTATTTGTCAATGATGAAAAAATTCCGAAAAAACTAGTTAATAAATATGCTAGTCTAGAACAAAAAGATGAAGTCATAATTGATGAGGAAAATTTAACAAATATTGCTTTGGTAAAAGCAAAACTATTATTAATTGAGGAAGAAATGATTCGGCATAATTATAATAAACTTGCGGCATTGATTTTTGTGGCTATGATTGAGGAGTGATTGCATGTCTTTTACAACAACTTTGAAAAATGAATTAGTCAATATTGAAAGTAGTAAAGTAGAAAAAATATCAGAACTGGCAGCACTTATAAATGTGATGGGAGAATTTAATGGCAAAATTAAAATGACTACCGAAAATGTTAGTGTTGCGAAGCGAATTTTTCGTTTGGTAAAACAGATTTATCAAATAAATTGTCAAATAACGGTGCGTAAGGGGTATGGGTTTAGTAAAAAAAATATTTATTTACTAGAAATTCCAAATAATGATATTTTAAATGATTTAGGAATTGAGACTTTAGAAAAACAAAGTATTCCGGCAGATTTTATCGTTGAAGATGAAGAATTAAAAAAAGCTTATTTACGCGGGATATTTTTAGCAGTAGGCAGTATTAATGATCCGAAGAAAACTAGTTATCATTTGGAATTTGTTTTTCAAAACGCTTCTTATGCTAGTTTTATTAAAGATTTGTTAAATAGTTTTGCTTTTAATGCAAAAATTTTAGAACGTGAAAAAAAACACATGATATATATTAAAGAGGCGGAAATGATTAGTGACTTTTTAAAAATTATTGATGCCCACGGCGCTTTATTTTATTTTGAAGATGTTCGCATATATCGTGATCATAAAAATATGACTAATCGCTTAAATAATTGTGAGCAAGCCAATATTGATAAAGTAATTGTCAGTGCTGATAAGCAAATAGCAGCTATTGATAAAATAAAAAAGGAAAAATTATATGATGCCTTAGATGAAAAATTACAAGTGGTGGTTGATTATCGATTAAAATATCCAGATGCTTCGTTAAATGAATTAACAGATATTATTGCGTTGGAAACGGGTGTTAAAATAACAAAATCGGGTATTTATCATCGAATGAAAAAAATTGAAGATTTAGCTTTGAAAATAAAAAAATAGTTAGTATGGCTACTAACTATTTTTAATGGTAACTAACGGAAAAATAATTGGCTTGCGTCCGGTAGTTTTAAAAATGTGTTTCGATAACTCGGTAGTAATAAGATCGTTAATTTGTTTAATTTTATTCATGTTTTCTTTAATAATTTTTTCCGTTTTTGTTTCTAATTCCGATAATAATTCGGCATTATAATTTACTAAGACAAATCCTCTTGTGGTAATGTGTGGACTTGCTAGTATTTTTTGTTTTTTGGGATCGAGAATTGTCGAAACAATCACAATACCATCACTAGCCATTATTTTTCTTTCTTTCATAATCGAGTTAGTAATATTGCCAACTTGATTACCGTCAATGAAAACTTCATCTACCTCAATAACATCACTTTGTTTTATGTGACCATTTTTAAGTGATAATACATCGCCATTTTTTAGGATAAAAGTGTTTTCTTTTGGAATGTCACACTCGATTGCTAAATCAGCATGTGCCTTGAGCATACGGTATTCACCGTGGACGGGCATAAAGTATTTTGGTTTTAAGAGGCGTAACATTAATTTTAGTTCTTCTTGCTTGCCGTGACCCGAGGTGTGAATATCACTTAAAGAAGTATTAGTAAGCACTTTAACATTTTTTAAATATAGTTTGTTGATGGTGCGCGAAATACTAAGCGCGTTTCCGGGAATGGCTGATGAAGAAAAGATAACGGTATCATCTTCTTTTAATTCAATTTGACGGTGTGTGCCGTTGGCGATACGGCTTAATGCCGCTAATGGTTCTCCTTGGCTTCCGGTGCATAAAAAACATATTTTATTATCAGGAAGTCGGTTAGCATCATTAGCTGAGATAAAAATATCTTTACTATTAATGTATTTATTTTCAATTGCATTTTCAATATTATTTTCCATGCTTCGACCAAAAATGACGACTTTTCGATTATTTTTGCGACAAGTATCAATAATATGTTTTAAACGATATATGTTAGACGCAAAGGTAGCCACAATAATACGCCCATTTTGTTTTTTGAAAACTTCATTGAGAGCGATATCCACCTTTGATTCACTTGAAGAAAACCCTGGATTTAAGGCGTTAGTGCTATCACTTAATAAAAGACTAACCCCTTCTTGACCAATTTTCGCCATCTTGTATAAATCAGCCATTGGTCCGATGGG
>PXDA01000050.1 GCA_003566505.1 Mollicutes bacterium | reverse complement strand
TTTCTTGTAGCATTTTCTTGGCATCAGCACCACTTAGAATATCACCATTACCAATAACGGGAATACTAACACTTGCCTTGACATCTTTAATAATTTGCCAGTCTGCTTTCCCACTATAACCTTGTTTTTGCGTACGCGGATGTATTGTAATAGCACTAGCACCCGCCTTTTCACATACTTGGGCGATTGCCACTGCATTTATTTTATCATATCCGCTACGAATTTTCACGGTAACGGGAATTGGCACACTCGCCACCACATTTTTAACAATTTGAAAAGCTTTTGCTTCATCTTTCATTAGCGCACAACCAGCTTTACTTTTGACAGCTATTTTCGGTGCCGGACAGCCCATATTAATATCAATAATATCTGGTTTCATATGTTGATAAATTATTTGCGCCGCCTTGGCCATTGTAACTGCATCACTACCAAATAATTGTTGCACAAGGGGACGTTCATCATCAGTCATTTTTAAAAGATGCCATGTTTTAGCATTTTCATAAACTAATGCTTTATCACTTACCATTTCACCAAAAACTAAACCGGCTCCCATTTCGCGACAAATACGACGAAAAGCACTATTACTAATTCCTGCTATTGGGGCGCTAACAATTTGATTCGTGATTTTTACCGAACCAATATACCATATTTTACTCATAATAAATCGTGTTTTTCCTCACTAATATTTTCTTTTGCTACTTTTGACAAAGCCTCTGTTATTAATTTTTCGACCGGTAATTTAGCCTCATGTTCTTTAACTAAATTAAGTTTCGGGCGCGTTACCGGATGCTTGGCTATAAAAACAGTACAACAATCTTCAAAGGGTTCGATGCTTATTTCATAAGTATCAATTTTTTTTGCTAAAGCAATTATTTCGCTTTTATCATAACAAATAAGGGGGCGAATAATTGGCATGGTGCTTTTTTCATTAATAACGGCAATACTTTCTAATGTTTGACTGGCTACCTGACCAATACTTTCACCAGTAACGAGCGCCCCGGCGTTTTTCTCTTGTGCTATTTTTTCGGCGATAGCGATCATAAAACGACGTAGAATGGTAATATGATAATTAAGTGGTAAAGTTTGATATATTTGTTCTTGAATATTAGTAAGACTAACAACATATAGGTTTATTTTAGGATGATATTTTTGTAATTTCTTAGTTAATTGTTTCACCTTGTTTTTCGCTTGCAAACTAGTATGCGGCGGTGATTCAAAATAAAGACAATCAATGGCAAGGCCTCTTTTCATGGTTAAATAGCCAGCAATTGGTGAATCTAGTCCGCCACTTAATAATAATAATGCACGACCACCAACTCCAACCGGAAAACCACCAAGACCTTTAATTTCCTTACTATAAAGATAACTATATTCTTCACGAATTTCGATTTTTATTTTAATATCAGGTTTTTTAACATCTACTTTTAAATTACTATTTTTTAAAATATGACCACCAATAAGATTATTCATCGCTTGCGAATTAATCGGAAAATCTTTATTAGCTCTTTTCGTAATCACTTTAAAAGTATCCCCAGACATATTAGATATAATATTTAAAGCCGCTTCTTTAATAACTTCTTCTTCATTAGCTACTTGATAACACACCACAATGGCATGAATACCAAAAACATTTTGCAACGCTTTTACCGTTTCATCTATTTGTTCTGTTTCAATATAAATGCGATCATGATTTTTGATAATTTTATACTCTGTTTGTAATGCTTTTTCAATGTTTTCTTTTAAAATACTAATAAAGATATGGCGATTATCGCCTTTCGTTGACAATTCACCATATTTAATTAAAATTATTTTTTTCATTTTTTTCACCTCAAGGTACTATTCTTAAGTTTGTTTAATTTGTTCGTTATATAAATTCATTAATTTTTCATAAATTTTTGGATTAAAACGATTAAGAGCATTAACAGTTGAATCCATTGATTTTTGGTATTCACCACGGAAAAATAATACTTCCGAATAAGCAATGTTTTTTTCTAACTCACGATCAATGCTACGAAAACGATTACCATAAACAATCGCCATTTCCGCGAACATAGCAGATTTAACCATTTCTTTATTAGTGGTAAAAAATTTAAGTGCTAAATCACGTGCCGTATCAACCCTCGTATTTAAAGTGCTAATAGTAATAGGCATTTTATTTAATTCTTTCATCACTTCTTTAACCGCCGCATTAGCTTCATTCAATTCCACTTGGTATGATTTAGGAATAATTGGCAGTGGATAATCACGAATTTTAGCTTTTCCTTCTTTCAAGATTGTTTTAATTTCTTCTAACTGTTGGCGCGCCCGTGCTTCATCTTCTTTCATATTGCTAATCGCTTTAATAGTCGTTGCAATTTCTTCTTCAATCTTTTGCAAACGTTTTGATAAATTTTTTATTTCACTTATTAATCTTGAATAAGCAAAAGTATTATTTTTGGTATGATCTATTAGCACCTTATAATCTTCATTTATTTGCGTTAATTCTTGTTTTTTGGCTTTTAAAACATTAACATCCGTTTCTGATAATTCATATACTTTTTTTAACTCGTTAATTTGATCAAAAATTTCGCTAATTAAATTATTAATTTGTTGCAGATCTTTTTCAAATTGCTTACGGGCATCTTCATAAGTTTGGCGATGGCGTTTTTCTTTATCAAAATCAGTAAATAAAGAATCAAAATATTCCATTAAAGC
>PXDA01000093.1 GCA_003566505.1 Mollicutes bacterium | reverse complement strand
CTCATCAGTTGAGTAATAATGATTAATATTGTTTAATAGTTCGCTTGTTTTTTGTTTAGTGTTACTTAAAATTTCGATTAAACGTAATGCAACATAAATGCCGTCATCATAACCAGGAAAACGATCGGCAAAAAATACATGACCAGAAAATTCGCCGCCAAATAAAATATTTTCTCGTGCTATTTGAGCACGAAGATAAGAGTTTCCGGTTCGGGATAAAACGGGTTTGCCGCCTAATTTAATAATTTCATCTTCAAGCGCTTTGGAACATTTGACATCATAAAGAAAACGCCGATCATTTAATTGATTAATAATATTACGAATAATAATAATCATAATTTTATCAACGGGTATTATTGCACCATTTTCATCAACCATACCAATCCGATCAGCATCGCCATCAAATGCAAAACCGGCATCTGCTTTTTCTTTTTTTACAGTTTCTTGGAGGTCTTTTAAATTTTTTGTGACACTTGGATCAGGATGGTGGTTGGGAAAGGAAGGATCGGATGCAAAAAATAATGGAACATAATCAATGTTTAATCGTTCTAATACATCTTTAATGATAACGCTTGCGGTTCCGTTTCCGGCATCAAATACAATTTTTAGAGGCCGCGAACCAAGTTTTAAATCATGAAACAAATAATCAAGATAAAGAGATTTAATATCATAAAAATCAGTTTTACCATTACCGGAAGCAAAATTTTGTTTTTCCAAAAAATGATAAAAATTAATAATTTCTTCACCATGCGCATTGTAAATGCCATTAAAAGAAATTTTAAAACCATTGTAATTTTTTGGGTTGTGGGAAGCGGTAATCATAATACCTGATTTTGCTTGAAAGTGATGCCAAGCAAAATAATACATTGGCGTTGTTACAAGACCAATGTTGATAACATTAATGCCAGTATCGTTAATACCTTGGCACAACGCATTGAAAATAGGAATCGATGAATCACGATTATCATAACCAACAACCGTAAAAGTTTGGTTTTTTTCTTTAATAATAGAACCAAAACCGCGTCCTAATTGATAGGCAAATTTTTCATTGATTTGTTCGGGATATATACCGCGAATATCATAAGCACGAAAAATTGATTTTTCCATATTTTTATCACCTAAAAGTATTATAACACAAAAGAAAATAAAAGGTAAACGCGAAAAAGACAATAGGCAAAATGGAAAATATGTAGTATACTATTAGTAGTTAAAAAATCTAATGGGAGTTTGGGGTATTGATTGACTCTTTTTTTCTATGAAAACGAAGACAGGAGGTATTCTATGAAAAATACATCAATTAAAAGTGTTAGCGCCAATATGAAATTTATTACGAAATATTATCGTAAATTGGCAGTTTATGCGCGACAAAATAAAAGCGTGGGTAGTATTAATGAGTGGATCGTGGACAACTACTACTTATTAAGTGAACAAGAATTAATTATCAAAAGCGAATTAAAAAGTGAACATATTTTAAAAATAAAAGGAAAAAGACGGTTGTTTCTTGATGAGTTAGTGGCAAAATATTTTCAAAAAGAAAATTATAAACTAGAACAAGGGCGTTTTTTTGATTACTTAAATAATTATCAAATTGAAAATAATGATTATTTTACTTATGATGAAGTAGATTATATTAATAATGTTATTAAATGTAATTTACTAGCGCGTTTACGGGAATTAGTGGCACAAATTAGTAAGAAATTTTATGAAAAAGAGCAAATTGATGCTTGTTTTAAAAAATTAATAGGTTTGATTGAAAAAGGAAAACCAGTTAATTTAGAAATGTGTATGCCGCTTGATGAACAGTTACTTTCTTCATATTTTAAAGTAGTTGAAATGAATCATCGCATTAACAGTTTAGGTGATTATGCGGAAGAAGCTTTTGTTAAGTTAAATGAATTTTTAGAAGAAAATGATACTTCATTAAAGGAAATAATAGACCTTGAACATGAGGAACGCACTAAAGAGAGTATGCTTATGGTAAACTTGATTTCGTCGTTTAAGAAAGCAACTCGTTTTAAGATTGAGGATTTATATGTTCAAATTAGTTTTGTGGAAAAGGCATTAATAAATGAAAAAGCTGGCGTTTATGATACGATGTATGAAGTTTCGAAACAGGAGTATCGGGAACGATTAAAAAAACTAGCAAAGAAAGAAAAATCGTTAACGGAATATGATTTGGTACAAAAATTGCTTAAAGAAGCTGGTGATAAGCACATTGGTTTTATTTTATTTCCCAAACCAAATTATCAATTGCGGGCAATTTTTTATGTTGCCGGCATTGTTTTAGGGACATTTTTAATTAGTTATTTAGTGGCATTGTATTTGGGAACACTAGCATTTTTCTTGTTTATAATTCCTAGTTGTGGTTTTTTGGTTGAAGTTACAAACCAAATTTTAATGAAAAAAACACAACCACAAACTTTATTTCGTTTAAAATTAGAGAGCCATTTACCAAATAAATATAGTACTATGATTGTGATACCCACTATTTTAAATAATACGAAAAAAGTGCATGAGATGTTTGATAATCTAGAGTTATATTATTTATCAAATCGTGCGCAAAATCTTTATTTTTGTTTATTAGGTGATGTAACTTCAGAAGACGCCGCTACTGTAAAACACGATGAAAAAATTATGAAAGCCGGCTTGGAGCGTGTTCGTAAATTAAATACAAAATATGGCAAGGAAATTTTTCATTTTGTTTATCGCAAT
>PXDA01000082.1 GCA_003566505.1 Mollicutes bacterium | reverse complement strand
TTTTCTTTTCACAACGATTGTTCTGTTTTTACAATTTCGAAAAGCAGCAAAAGTAATTGCTCAGATTGAAGAAAAAAAACAAAAAAAAGCAAAAAAATCGGATGATGATGATTATATAGCTAAAAGTGAAAAAGAAGAAGAGAACCTTGAAAAATAGGTTCTTTTTAGTTGCGATAAGATTTTATTTGCAACAAAATATTATTAATTTTTTTAATTTAAAAAATAGCATTTGACTTTTTTTTTTGGTATAATAACTAATAGAAAGGAATATTTTTTTATGGAAGTATCAGTCATTATACCAACTTATAAACGGCCTCATATGTTAGCAAGAGCGATTGCTTCTGTTTTAAACCAAACTTGGCAAGATTTTGAAATTTTAGTGATTGATGATAATGATCCGGCAAGTTCGCATCGTCACGAAACGGAAGAATTTATGCAGCAGTATGCTAATGAGGAAAAAGTAAAATATATTAAAAGATCACAAAATGGCGGTGGTTGTGCCGCACGAAATACTGGAATTACTAATGCTAAAGGAAATTATATTGCTTTCTTAGATGATGATGATGAATTTAAGTCAGATAATTTAGAAAAACAACTAAATAACATAAAAAAAAATAATTTGGATGTTTCTGTTTGTGAATCTATTACGATTGATGAAAAAGGTGCGGTTGTTTCGCAAAAAAAATATCGTGATTTTAGCGAATATAATAGCGTTTTTAAATATCATGTTGTTAAAATGCTAGTTGGTACGCAAACTTTTATGATAAGAAAAAGTTGGTTGGAAAAAGTCAATGGTTTTTCTGAAGTGCCAACCGGCCATGAATATGTTTTAATGGATAAATTAATTATGCAAGGAGCAACTGTTGGGGTTGTGTTGGAACCATTAGTGATTTTGCATGTTCATTCGGAAGAAAGAATTACTGGGAGTGCAAAGAAAATCGCTGGCGAAAAAAACATCTTTCGTTTGAAAAAAAGACATTTCTCCAAACTAACTTTTTCGCAACGACAACTAGTAAGATATCGTTATTACTCAATTCTTTTTGAAACGTATGCAAAATTGGGTAGATGGGGTCCGTTTCTATATTATTTAATTTTAGCTATTTTAGTACGTCCACTGTTTATGTTGCAGCGATTAGTAACAAGAATTAGTAAAGGAATGTGATGCTTTTTATGAAAAAAAAACTCTTTATAACAAATACATCATTAGAAATGGGTGGCATTGAAAAGTCATTAGTTAATTTGTTAAAAAATATTGACTATGAGCAATATGAGGTTGATTTGTTTTTAATAAGCAAAAAGGGGCGTTTGCTTTCGGAGGTTCCTAAAAAAGTCCGCATTTTTTCTTATGAAGATATTTTTAAACAGCCATATAATTTGATAAAATTTTTAATGGTGGTTTTTAAAAATAATTTTGTGACAAGAAGATTAGTACAAAAGAAATTAACCGATAATTATGATGTTGCAATTGCCTTCGACGGTTATAATAATATAGCTGATATTGTTGCTGCTTTAGTTAAAGCAAAAAAAAGCTATATTTGGGTGCATAGTGATTATAAAGAGCGAATTAAAGCCTCTAAGCAATTTAAAGGACAATTTAAAAGAATGCAAAAAAAATATAATTATTTTGATAATGTTGTTGCGGTTAGTAAAGGTGTAAAAATGGGTTTTCACCAATTAATGCCCGAAAAAAATGTTATCGTATGTTATAATATTATTGACAATTTAGAAATAGAAAAAAAGTTACAAATGAAAGCTGATTATGTTTTAAAGGGTGATATTAAAATTGTTGGCTTAGGAAGAGTAATTAAGGCAAAGGGGTTTGATCGTTTTGTTGACATAATTGCTCGCTTACAAAATGAATATCCGGAAAAAGCAATTAGGGGTTATATTATTGGTGATGGTCCCGAAAAAAATAATATTTTGCAGCAAATAAAAAATTTGAAATTGGAAAATAGTGTGATATTATTAGGTGAAAAACAAAACCCCTTTCCGATTTTAAAACAAGGTGATTTATTTTTGATGACATCTTATATTGAAGGGTTTGCACTAGTATTATTGGAATCATTAGTAAGTAGCGTTCCAATTGTAATACCGAATGTTGCAAGTGCTAGGGAATTGTGTCAGGAAATTGCACCGCAAAATTCCTATGTTTTAACAGCTCCCGATGTAAATAGTTTGTATGATGGTGTAAAACGCGCAATTGATAATTTAGATAATATGCAATTTTCCTTTGCAATTACTGATTACAACGCAATTGCTAAAAAGCAATTAAATGAAATAATAAACTAGTAAGGAAGGTGTCTTGATGATTAAACAGGTTGAGAATATCCAAGAAAAAATAACAAAATTAATAAATTTTTTAATGAAACGGGAATTATTAATACCATATATATTGTTGTTAGTAATAATGATTGATATTTCATTAACACATCAACAGATATTTGCGATGGATGAGTTAGGAACTATTCCAGCTATTCTCCAGCCCCTTTTTATGGTTGTTTTTTTTGTTGTAATTCCAATTAAGAGATATACATGGTTTATAATATATAATTTAATTATTGTGTTTTTTACATATTATGCTTATAAATATGGCAAAAAACATAATAAATTGTTTGTAAAATTAATTTGGGGAAGTGTTCTTTTAACATATTTTATTAATTTGATTGTTCGTTTTAGTAATTTTTCACCATTTTGGGATTATTATTTAATTTTATATTTTCCATTATTTTTATTGTCTTTAAATGGTTTTGATG
>PXDA01000025.1 GCA_003566505.1 Mollicutes bacterium | reverse complement strand
CAATATGCATTGTCAGTTTGGTATGGTTATGAAAGAATTGACCCCGAATATTTCACTCGCTTTGGTAATCGTCGGCATACCCATCTATATCAAACAATTGGACAAGGTATTTTTCAAGATAATGTCAGTTTTAGTCGACCAAGTGGCGTGAATTCAGTTAGCATTGAAAAAAACACCTTTCCTGCTCAATTACCAAGTCCATATACACCTGATGATATGATTGTTAGTGAACTATTCAAAGATGGCACTGAACCGGTTGAAGTATCACAAAGATTTGCACAGTTACCAGCACCAAGTAATTTAAAGGTAGAAACCAGCGGCAATCAAGTCCAAATTAGTTGGGATCCTATTAGTACACCAAATTACTATGATAATGATTGGCTGATGAGTAATTATCAATCACTTTTCCGTAACAACAATTATTTAGAAAATTTTATTGCTGAATTAAGAGACAAAAACAGTTCGATACTAGGTAACTACGGCTACAATATTTATATTGAGAACAATGATAATACTGAATTTGTTGCTTTTACAAGAGAAAATCAATATACCGGAAGTCGCGCAAAATTTGCTAACAAAACAATCGTTGTGCGAAGCGCTTATGCTAAATTTGATGATAATATGAGTGAAGCCATTCAAACAAAGTATGAAACAGAAGAATTAGACGCTATTTTAAACATTAGTAACGAGGAAACTATTACAATCGATTCCATTTATGAAGAACCAACTAACCCCGTTTCGGTTTTCTTGGACAATAACGATGTTACCGAAGAAGCAACTATTACAAAAACCATTTACGATGAGGAAGAAAATACCGTTCCAGAAATTGACACAACCGAATTGCAAACTTACACTATTCGATATCAAATTGAATACAGTGGTCTGCAAGCAACACTAACACGGAAAGTTCATATTGTTGAATAAAAAAAGCACCTTTGGTGCTTTTATTCATTTTCATTTAACCAGTCATATTCAAACAAAGTTTTGTCAACCTTTGTTCTTTTTATTTCTTTTTTTATATCCGAAGGTTTTTGATAACCTTTTTTCATCCAATCATTTAAAATTGCATCAATATATCGCAAACTGCGCACACCATTATAAACAGCTTCTTTCAATGCTACCAAGATTAATTCATCAGCTATTTTTTGTTCCTGCCAAGCAGCAATAATTTCATATTCGGTAGGCGATAATGTGCGACCAAATTCACTTTCAAATACAGAAAAAATATTTTTATCTTCTTTTTTGGTTTTTTCTGAAAAAGTTAACCCCAATTTATGATATAAATTATCTAAATTGATATGTTCCGCTCGCTTTCCTCTTTCATCGCAAACATCTATGCTAATAAAATTTTTATTTTGCAAACTTGCAACGATTTCCATTACTTCTGTCATTTTCATATTTAAGTATTGACTTGCTGCTTCTGGATTATACACCATTTCATTTTGATTTAAATAATAAATTAAAATTACTAATTCTTTTTCACTTATTTGAAGCTGTCGATAATTTTTTAAAAGTAATCCGGGAATAGTTATATCTTTTTCTTTTAAAACAGCGATAATATCTTGCATAATGACACCTCACATAACTGTATTAATTCTATCACAAACCCCAAAAAAATTAAAGTTTATTTTTTTGTCTTAAATAATTTAAAATTGCCTTTTTATTATTTGCTAATTCACGCTTTAAAATCCTACGCTCAAGTGTTTGAAACAATTTAGCGATATCACCATTATCTTGACAATGATTTTTTAATTCTTTTCCCGTAATTCTAATATCGCTTTTAGCTTTAATTGGTAAATCATTATATTGTTTTACTATTTGTTCACGATCATATTTTTTTATTTCAGCCGCAATAGCAGCAACATACAAACCATTATAATAAAGCGCTTGATCAGAAAAGTCGTTAGCTTGTAACATTTTTTGAATTCCTTTGATTATTTTTTTCTCTTGACGATTAAAAGGATAAACATCCACCACATCTAACTGCGCCCAAATTCCCATATAATTACGCACGATCACCACATCTTTTAGTTTCGGAAGCGCCAAAGGTAAATCTAAATGAAATGAAAGTAATAAATCTACTCCTTTAACAACATTTTTACTAATAAAAATTTTATCCAATTCTTCCTTTTTTCTTTCCATCGAAATTTTTTCTAATAAAAATCTATTTTTCAAAATAGCCTTTTTTAATTCGCTGTCACATTTAAAATCTAACACCGTTGCAAAGCGAACAGCGCGCAATATCCGTAATGCGTCTTGTTTTAAAGAATCATGAGCATTTTTTACTGTCTTAATCATTTTACTGTTTAAGTCTTTTTTTGCTCCTAAAAAATCAATAAGATTCCCAAACTGATCCATACATAAAGTATTAATCGTAAAATCGCGACGCAACAAATCTTCACGTAAATCAGTTATATATTCAAAAACACATGGTTTGCGATGATTACAATAAGTTTTCTCACGCCGAAAAGTTGTAATTTCAAAAGAAAGTTTGCGATAATGCAATATTACTGAACCATACTTTTTTTTTGGCAACGTTGCTTGCGGAAAAATTTTTTTAAGTTCGACTGGTTTGGCCGAAGTATTAATATCAATATCAAAAAGTTCGCGGCCTAAATACCAATCGCGAGGATATCCACCTACTACATATGCTTCATAACCAGCATCATTTATTTTTTTTAAAACATTTTGAATTGCTTTTTGCATATTAACCCCTCTCCAAAAAAAAAAGGAGACTTAATCCCCTTTTTCCCTATTAATTTAATGCTTCTTT
>PXDA01000069.1 GCA_003566505.1 Mollicutes bacterium | reverse complement strand
TCTGCTTAAATTCCGAAAATGATTCACATGTTTGCACCAAAGAAACAGCTGTTTCCCCATCACAAAGCCTTGTGGCATCACTAATATCATCAACCAAGCCCAACGCCCACACCAGCGCCCAATAACACTCATATTGCCAACTAGCATCAATTAAATCTTGTTTAACGTAATCACCAGCAAAAATCTTTCTTTCCAGTTGATTTAAACAATCAGCAACCCCATATTGCTCAAGAATTGGTTTAAAAAATTTAGCAGACTCTTCATATTCATTTTGCCTGGCATCTAAAGCAAGCTGAGTAGCAACTAAACTAGCAATCGCTCTTTGACATATTTCATCTAAACTCTTTAACTTAACTTGGCTACTATCTTTAATTACAGGCAGGGTTTCATTAATAGTAATTCCCATTGCTTTTAACTTTTTATTGGATTTTTCTTTTCTTTCTTCAGCTTTTATCATAATTTTATCCTCCTTAAATAATTATAACAAACATCTATTCAAAAATGAAACAAGCATTTTCCCAAATTAAGCCAATTTACTAATATCAGCTAATATTTTTTTAATAGCCGGCGTCATTTTTTCTTCAATAAGATATGCTTCACTAATTTTTTTCAATTCCACTAATAATTTATAATCTTCTTTGATATCAGCAATTTTAAATTTCATGTCACCACTTTGCAAGTGTCCAAACAAATCACCACCACCACGCAACTTAAAGTCTTCTTCACTAATTACAAAACCATCATTAGTTTTTTCTAATACCCGTAAACGAGGTGTTTTTTCTTTTGCTAATAAAATACACTTTGAAGGATATTCACTACGCCCCACTCTTCCTCTTAATTGATGCAAAGTAGCAAGCCCAAACATTTGACTATTATATACTACCATCATAGTAGCATTGGCGACATCAATTCCGACCTCAATTACCGTTGTGCTCACTAAAATTTGCATTTTATTGGCTTGAAAAGCAGTCATAATTTCATTTTTTTCGGTTGGTTTTAATTTGCCATGTAAAAGACCAATTTGATACTTCGCACCAAAGGCTTTTTGCATATTTTGATAAATTTTTTCAGCTGATTCTAATTCACTTTCTTCACTTTCTTCAATTAACGGTGCAATCACATATATTTGATGCCGAGCACGCAATTCTTGATACATCATTTCTAATACGGTTTTTAATTCTTGCATTGTCTTGACATAAGTAGCAACTTTTTGACGATTAGCTGGCATCGTTTTAATGCTACTAATATCCATATCACCATAAATTGTTAAAGCATAAGTTCTTGGAATCGGTGTGGCGCTCATATATAACACATCCGGAACTATCCCTTTATTTATCAAATTTTTTCGTTGGTTAACGCCAAACCGATGTTGTTCATCAGTAATTACTAGTCCCAAATTAGCAAAAACAACATCACTTGTTAAAAGCGCATGTGTGCCAACAATAATATCAACATATCCTTTTTGAATATCTTCTTTAATTTTCTTTTTGTTTTTCGTACTACTAGTTAATAAAACAACTTTTAAATTGGGCAGGTGCTGGGTTATAGTTTCATAATGTTGCTTAGCTAGAACTTCCGTTGGTACCATCATCGCACTCATATAACCACCTAAATGATTAATATACATCGCAATAATAGCAACTAAAGTTTTTCCAGAACCAACATCACCTTGTAACAAACGATTCATCCTTTTGTCACTAGTTAAATCATGATAAATATCTTGCCAAACCAAATCCTGATCAGCAGTTAATGTAAATGGCAATGTTTTAATATAATCACTAACCTGGTCATAATTAACACTGCGAGTTAATCCTTTATTAGTTTTATTTTGCCGCAAATAATTAATTTTCAACATAAAAACAAATAATTCTTCATATTTTAATCGTAATTTTGCTCTTTCTAACAATGTTTCATTACTCGGAAAATGAATTTCCCATAAAGCAGTTTTAATATCTAACAAATTATATTTTTGCTCGACTTCCAATGGTAAATTGGTTTTAAAATCATAATGATTTAATGCTTCTTTTATTAGTTTTATTATTTTTTTATTATTGATTTGCGCGGTTTGGTGATAAATGGGTGTTATTTTTTTATCCGTTGGTATTTTACCAAAAAGAATTTCACTTGCCACTAAAGTATTTTTATATTGATTATATTTACCAATAATAGTAATTATACTACCAACTTTTAATTTTGCTTTCAAAAAAGCGCGATTATAAATATAAACATTAACCTTGCGCTCATCAACAACTGCTTTAAATTTTAAAATATTCTTTTGATAATTAAAATAATAAACTGTTGGTGGGGTGACAACCTTACCTTCTACAATGCTTTTTTCTTCATTTAAAGATGTTTTTTCTAAAACTTCATAACGAAAAGGATAATGATTTACTAAATCTTCCATATTATGAATATTTAATTTTGCTAAATTTTTTAATGTTTTTGGTCCCACACCACTTATTTTAGTTAACATTTGCGTTTTTTTCTCCTTCTTTCGCATTTTTTACAAAAAAACTTGACATTTTAAAATAAATAACTTAGTATATATAACACCAATTCGATTTACGGATTGGTGCTAGTTTTACACTAGCCGACCCCTTTTTATTCTTTTTAACGGACCGCTGCGAAGCGGTCTCCTTTTTTTATGCTAATAATTTTTTTATTTTTTCTTTATATTTTACTAATTCACTAGCAACAATTGCAAAATCATACACAACACCAATAATAGTAACTACATAAACAACCAATAATATTAATTTTAAATATTTATTTTT
>PXDA01000037.1 GCA_003566505.1 Mollicutes bacterium | reverse complement strand
TTCGCTCATTGATTGCAAATTAATTTTTGCCAAAGCTTCTTCTATTTCGGCAGTTCCTATCATACTAACATTACAATTTATTTCCGAAAGCAAAGCGAAAGTTGCATCATAACTTTCTGGATGAATGTCAGTGCAATCCAAAACATTTGGTGAATTGACAACTCTTAAAAAACCAACTGCTTGTTGATAACTTTTCGGTGTTAAAATTTTTGCTAATTCGGCACGACTTTTTATTGTTCCTTTATTTTTACGATGATCAATTATTTTAGCAATCAAACGCTTATTTAAACCCGAAACATAACCAAGAAGTGAAGAACTAGCTGTATTAACATTAACACCTACCATATTAACCACTTTCGTAATAACAAAAGTTAATCTTTCGTTTAATAATTTTTGCGTGACATCATGTTGATATAAACCAACCCCAATACTTTTAGGATCAATTTTCACTAATTCTGCTAATGGATCTTGTAAGCGACGTCCTATACTAATCGCACTTCTTTGTTCCACACTTAATTTAGGGAACTCTTCTTGCGCAATTGAACTAGCAGAATAAACACTTGCACCTGCCTCATTAACAATAATATAAAATAATTTTAAATTATTTTCTTGAATTAATTGCGCTACCAACTTTTCACTCTCACGCGATGCTGTACCATTACCAATCGCAATAACATCAATTTGATATTTTTGTACTAATTCTAATAACTCATCCTTACTTTTAGTCCACTCATTTTGAGGCGGATGAGGATATATCACATCAACAGTTTGACAATTACCTAATTTATCAAGCACCGCTATTTTACAACCAGTTCGATATGCTGGATCGATTGCTAAAACTTGTTTTTCTTTTAATGGCGGTGTCAATAATAATTTTTCCAAATTATAACCAAAATTATTAATCGCCACCACTTCTGCTTCAGCCGTTAAATCACTCCTAATTTCCCTTTCTAAACTGGGCATAATCAAACGCCGATAACTATCAAAAATGAAATCTTCAACATAAGAGGCAACAACACTTTTTTCATTTTTTATCACCTGCTTTTTTAAATATGATAAAAGTTCATCATGATGAGTAATCTTAACTTGTAAAATCTTTTCTCTTTCACCACGATTAATTGCTAATATTTGATGCGGTTTTAAATCTTTAATATTCGCTGTAAATTGATAATATATTTCGTATACTTTTTTTTCATCAATAGCATCTTTCTTTTTTTGACATTCCAAAACACCATTACGTTGCAAATAATTACGCAGCCATTTTCGATGCGTAGCATTATCACTTATCCACTCGGCAATAATATGACCGGCACCAGTTATGGCATCAGAACTATTTTTGACATCTTTATTAAGATATTTTAGCGCTTCCTTTTCTAAATCAATATCCGAAAAAGTCATCATTAACTTTGCTAGGGGCTCTAACCCTTTTTTAATTGCTTCCGTTGCTTTCGTTTTTTTCTTTTCTTTAAAAGGACGATACAAATCTTCAACTTCAACTAGTTTTGAAGCATTATTTATTTGTTCTTCTAATTCAGTAGTCAATAAACCTTTTTCATCAATTAAATTAATAACGGTTTCTTTTCGTGCCAATAAATTTTGTTGATATTGATAATATTCATCAATTTTTTTTATCTGTTCTTCATCAAGACCTTTTGTCATCTCTTTCCGATAGCGCGCAATAAAAGGAATCGTATTATTTTCACTTAATAATTGAATAACTGCTTCAATTTGTTTAACATTTATTTTTAAATCCTGACTTATTTCATTAATTATTTTTTCGTTCATTTTTTCACCTTTTCATAATTTTATGACCATATTTTTGATATAACTGGTCCAATGTTTCATTCAATTTTATGTTCTTTTCTTTTTGTTCATGATCTTCTAAAAAAGACATTTGATAATAATTATCGGTTGTTAACTGCTCCACTTTAACTCCTAACAAACGAACCGGCTTCCGATCCCAGGCATGAAAAAAAAGTTTTTTAACCTCTTCATTTATCTCCATTGTTTCATTGGTCGCATTTTTTAACTTTTTTTGATGCGTTTTGGTTTTAAAAAAAGCATCCTTAATAATTACTCCTACCACATAAGCCTTACTATCTTGACATCTTAATTGATATGCCACTTGACTGCCCAATTGATATAATTTATTAAGTAAAACTTGTTCATCATCATAATCCTTTTCAAAAGTTTCGCTATTGCTAATACCTTTATTTTTACCACTATTAATAATTACTTCTGATTCATCAATTCCATATGCTAATTTTTTTAAGTTATTTGCTTGTTGCGGAAAATATTTTTGTAACTTTTTTAAATCATACGTTGCTAAATCACCGACAGTATCGATGCCTATTTTATTTAATAATGTGGCTGTTTTTTTACCAATGCCATAGAGCCTTCCTACTTCTAATGAATACATTTTAGAGACAACTTCATTTTCATAAAGAGTGTTTATTTTATTTGGTTTTTTTAAATCAGAGGCCATTTTCGCACATAATTTATTATTAGCAATACCAATATTAACCGTAAAACCAAATTTAGTCATAATTTCTTTTTGTAATTTTTGTGCAAAAGGAAACTCATCACCATATAAACGTTGCACAGGTGTATAATCAATAAAACACTCATCAATTGAACATATTTCAATATCAGGAGTGTATTTTTGTAAATACGTAAATAATTTATAAGACATTAAAGAATATAATTGATAATCGGGTGGAATTATTTGCAAATTAGGATCTTTTTTTAAAGCCATATTAAGTGGCTCACCAGTATTAATTCCCTTTTCTTTTGCTTT
>PXDA01000064.1 GCA_003566505.1 Mollicutes bacterium | reverse complement strand
CTTTTTCCCACTTAATTGATTTTACCCGACCATTAGTAATAAAATACCCATCTCCCGAACCAACGGTATGAAGATGTAAGCGACCTTGATTGTCTAATCTTGAATCACGAACCCGCTTTATTAAAATATTTTTAAAATGATATTGTTCATCAGTAACAGCATCTTTATGGGGCTTATCGTTATAACTACGATAATAATACCCATCTTTAAACTGATAACTAATGCGATTTGATGAAGCATAATTTATTTTTATCTGCCCTGCCATTTTACTGCCAGCATATAATCGGACCGGAAAAACATCATAGTTTAAATAATCAATTTCACCAGTTCGTCGCATATTCATCTTTGCTAATTCTTCTTCAATTAAATCAAAACTTGTATAAGCGCGATGTTCCCTCGCAACATTTAAAGAATTATCACGAAAAAAGGCGCTCCGTGCCATAAAATCAAGATTATTAACTGATAGACTTCTAATATCAGTATATGTTCGGGGACTACCACCAAAATGAGTAAAAATGGCATCATATTCCAGTGCGTAATCAAGAAAATAGTGGCGACCGCTCCGTACCGAACCAATTCGCTCTGTAGTTTGATCTTGATACAGGGCCATTAACCTAGTGAAACTCCCTTCTACTTTCATTTCATATATTAAAAAAGCATCTTGTAAACCAGCATGATGAGGAATTGTATTAGGATGATTATTAATCATAATCGCAATTGGGCGATTATCAGAATCTTCATCAATGATTTCTAATGGCGGTGGCGGTGGAATAACTACTTCTTCGGAATTGGTGTTATCATTTTTTTCTTTTTTGTTTTCAGCAATATTTTGTTCCAGCCAAAAAATAAGTAAACCAACAATTATTAACATTAAAATAATACCTATTTTTTTTCGATCAAAAAAACTCATTTTTATTCCTCCTAATTCATTTTAAGAATGTGATACTTTTTACTAATCTTCTCTATTATAACAAAAATTATACCATTATAAATGATATTTAACAGAATAACATTATAATATTGTATTAAAAAATGTTCAATACTCATTACTAATTGACCAGTTAAGCCATATAATAAATAAGTAATTAATAAATACAAAAAGATAATTGCCAAGGCAATGTAAACAGTAGTGTAAACACTATTAACAACATAAAAATTAATTTTTATAATACTCCATCCTAATATATAAAATATTATACTATGCAAAAATAGTGTATTAGTAAAGATGACGTCATAAAAAAAACCAACCAATAAACAATAAATTAAATATTTTTTATTATCATTATGAAAAAAGGGATATACCAATACTAACGTACAAATAACATATAAATTCCACAACGCGCCTGTATTAAAAAAACTAGCAAATAAATTTTCCAAATAGAAGGCGATAAACGTTAATACCGCTACCATATTAATTTTTCTCCCCTAATACTGTTACATAATGTATTTGATCATAGTTAACTAGTGGTTTAACACGAATTACTTGTGACAAACCATAACTGTCGTATTCCATATCAACTACTTTTCCGATTATGATACCAGGTGGATAATTTTCCGTTAAACCCGTTGTCGTTACAAGCATATCATCGGCAATATCGATTTCTTCTCGAAAACCTTCTAATAAAAACAAATCATTTTTTTCATCATACTTAAATAGAACCCCATATTCATAATCATCATCAATATTTATTTTTACCGAAACCTTCGATGTCATTTTGGCACTCGTCAATAGCTGAACATGGCTATTAAAATAACTAACATCTTCAATAACCCCAATTAAGACACCAGATACAATAACAGGCGCCCCTTTATTAACGCCGTTTTGACTACCTTTATTAATTGTTAAATTATCAAACCAAAGACCTATATTACGGTTTAAAACGGTCGCATTTATTAGTTTTTTATTTAATAAATTGCTGTCAAAATCATATGCTTCTTCCAATAGAGCAATTTGATATTCTAATTCCTCTATTTGTATTTTTAAGTTTTCATCATAATCAATTGGTGGTTTAAAAAAATGAAATGGGCGCGAAAGCACTTCCATACTTATTAAGGAAATATCTTTAATAATTTTTTCAGGCATTAAAATATTTCGTTGTAATAAAGCAAAAAAGAATAATAAAATTACTATTATTATTACTAATAAAAAATTAGTTCTTTTTTTCTTTATATTCATCAAACCACCATAATTTTATTATATTATATTTTTTTGTTTTTAAAAAGATGATTATCATAAAAACTATAAAAACTATCCTGACTAATAATAATATGATCATCAATTGCAATGGCAAATAAGCCTGCCATTTCTTGTAAATTATTAGTTAAATCAATATCTACTTGTGACGGATTAGGATCACCACTAGGATGATTATGAACACAAATAATTGAATAAGCACTCACTAAAAATGCTTCTTTAAAAATTTCACGCGGGTGAATTAAACTTTTATTAATGGTACCCGTAAAAAGCAATTTTTCACTAATAACTTGCCTTTGACTATTAAGATAAAGACAATAAAAATGTTCTTGTTTCGCTTCGCCAATTTTATCTTTAAAATAGTTATAGACCATCTTGGAATTAGTTATTTTTTTTTGCATTAAATAACGATTATTTTGATTAATTCGCTTCGCAAGTTCAATCATAGCCATAATAGTAACCGCCTTCGTTGGTCCAATGCCTTTAATTTTTTGTAATTTCACTAAATTGATTTTTTTTAATTCACTAATGCCACCGACCGTTATTAATAATTTAGATGCTAATACCTTAGCAGAATATGCTTGTGTTCCGGTCTTAAGTAAAATAGCAATTAATTCTT
>PXDA01000012.1 GCA_003566505.1 Mollicutes bacterium | reverse complement strand
CGGATAACATAGACCTTGCCGCCTTGCACAGACTCGACTTGTCCACCCTGCACAGACTCGACTTGTCCACCTTGCACAGACTCGCCTTGCTCAGAATCACTTTGTCCGCCTTGCATGCTCTTGGCATTTGCCTCCCGGGCAAGCTCAGCCACAGTAGTATGCAGGAACACCAGCAGAAATGCTGAGCAAAAAACACAGAGCCAAAAATTGTTTCTCATCGATTTCATCACTTTTTCGCAATTCTTCAGCACCTTCATTATTAAAATTGTATATTTTATAATTATTACCATCGAAAGTACCAGTAAAAGGATGGTCTTTAGAACCAATTGATTGCCAGTCGTTATCTTTCATATCAACATCGTTAATTAAAATATATTTACCATCTAAGATTGCTTCTGTTTCAAAATAATAAGGTTCATCAGCTGCAAAAACATGGTTTTCTTCTTGGCCGATTGCAGCAAGATCGGCAGCGTTTGTAATAGGAATATAGTCATTAGCAATCAGATTTTTTACCTCGGCATGGTGAAAAACATCTTCTTCAACATAACATTCATGAGGTTCTTTTTCATTAAGGGTAATTTCATCAGTGAAAATGCTTTTTTGCGCACATTCTCCTTCATAGTAAAGTGCAATAGCTACTTCACAATTTTGAGTGGTAGCAATATAACCATGTGCGGGAAGCGTTCCATCATAAGCAAATGAATTTTCAACCATTTTAGTAAAGGCGATACGAGTGAGGCGTGATTCATTTGCACATGTTTCTTGCGCCGCTCTAATTAAATTGTTACTTATTTGTTTTAAGGACAAGGTTCTTGGTTCTGTTTGTAAAAAATTAATATAAACGAGTAATAATAAGATAATTGTAAACGCTATTATTACAAACCAACGCCATAATTTGCGTTGTCGAAATTGCTCTTCCCAGTCCGACAATTTTTCTTTAATACTTGGCAATTTAGTCACCTCTTATCTTTTTTTAATTATAACTTTTTCTGTAATTAAAAGTCAATGTAAATCACTTAGACGGACACTTACTAACTTACTAACACCAGGTTCTTGCATGGTCATGCCATATAATAGATCAACGTATTCCATTGTTTTCTTTTTATGCGTTATAATGATAAATTGCGTTTCTTTTTTTAGTTTTTCAATATATGTTCCGAAGGTTTCAACATTTGCTTCATCAAGAGAAGCCTCAATTTCATCAAAAACACAAAAATAAACTTTTTTTGTTTTTAAAATAGCAAATAGTAAACTAATAGCTGTTAAAGATTTTTCGCCACCTGATAATAATTTAATACTAGTTAATTGCTTACCCGGTGGTTGGGCTTTTATTTCAATACCAGAATTTAAAACATCATCAGGATTAGTTAAAGTAACAAATGCTTCGCCACCCTCAAATAACTCTTTAAATACTTTTTGAAAATTAGTTTGAATTTTACTAAAAGTAGCCATAAATTCTTTTTTCATTACTTGATCTAATTCTTGCATAATATTTTGAAGATTTTGCGCCGAATTTTGTAAATCTTCTTTTTGTTTGGTTAAAAAATTATAACGTTCATCAATTTGAGCGAAGTCAGTGATCGCATTCGGATTAACTGGACCAATTTTGGCTATTTTTTCCTTTAATTCGTTAACTCTTTTTTCAACTACCTGCACTTCATCTTCTAATGAATAATGATTACTAGCATATTCAAATGTTATTTTATAATTTTCCATTAAATAATTGATTTTGTTTTCGATTTGGACATCGAAACGATTTATTTCAATTTCTAATTCTTTTAGTTTTTCGTTTTGGCTTAAAAATAATTTGTTTTGTTTTTTAAATTCTGCTTCATTTTCATTAACTAATGCTTCAAGATCATCTTTTTCTTTTTGTTTTTGTGTGATATTATCTTCAATCGACGTTAATTGTTTTTTGGCCTCATAAAATTGGGTCATTATTTTATTTTCGGCTTCATCGAAATAATTTTTATCTTCTAGTTTCGCAATGTCGTTATTAACATTAGTAATTTTTTCATTTGTTTGATCTTTTTCGTAATGATTGTTTTCTTTTCTTGTTTCCAGTTGCATGATTGTTTCTTTAATTTGCCGTTCTTCTTTTTCTTCATTTTGTAATTGGGCGTCAACTTCATTTAATTTATTTTCAATTTCTTTTATTTTATCTTCGGTTTGTTCTTGGTTTTTTATTTGCTTTTCAAGATCTTTTTTTAATGTTAAGGCACTTGTTAATCGATAAATTCCGCCGGTAATAGCACCACCATGATTAATTAACTCCCCTTCTAAGGTAACAATTTTATGTCGATAATAAGTAGCTGCAGCAATTTTATTAGCGTTGTCAATATTATCAACCACTAAAACATTACCTAACATATTATTTACAATTACTTGATACTTTTCTTCACACTTTACTAATTGATGCGCCATATCAATAAAACCCTGTTTACTTTTCACTTTTTCAATAATATCGATATCAATTCTTTTCGGTTTTAAGATTTTGAGGGGCTGGAAGGTGACACGACCAAGATTATTTTGTTTTAAATAATCAATTGCTGTTTTTGCCTCTTCTTCTGAATCAACAATGACATTATTAGCTAAATTACCAAGTGCTACCGCAATGGCTGTATTGTATTTTTCGGCTATTTCTACTACTTCACCAACAGTGCCATGGGTTTTTAACTGTGGTTGGTTTAAAACCTTATAGGTGGCTGCTGGCATATAACTATTGTTATCAAGACTTTCTCTTCCTTGTTCAACTTTCGTTTTTAAAATTTGTTCTTCACGTAAAAATTTACTTAATTCTATTTGCAAACTATTTTTATTATTTTCTAGTTTTTTAAGAT
>PXDA01000009.1 GCA_003566505.1 Mollicutes bacterium | reverse complement strand
ATACATCGAAAGATAATAAACAAATTAAGTATTTAAAGAAATTACAACAAAAAAAACACCGAGACCAATCGGAATATTTTTTGGTTGAAGGCATTGATATTGTAAAAGAAGCAGCCAAAAGTAATCTTTTAGTGGAAGTTTATTTACTAGAAGATCAAACCATCAATTTATCAATTTTACAAAAACATATTAGTAAAACAGTTGCGCAATATTTATCGACACAACAAAGTAGTGATTATGTTTTTGGCTTGTGTCGTCGTAAACCAGAAGCATTAACTGGGGAACGGATTTTATTTTTAGAAGAAATTCAAGATCCCGGTAATTTAGGTGCTATTTTGCGTAATGCTTTGGCATTTAATATTGATACGGTGATATTACATAAAACGTGTGATTTATATAATGAAAAAACTATTCGCAGTAGCAAAGGTGCTTTTTTTCATCTTAATACTGTTGTTGATCATAATTTAGAAACTTTAAAAAAATTAATTCCGGATTATCAAATTATCGGTACTGATAAAAAAGCCCAAGAAACGATAAAAAGTGTTGTAATTAAAAAAAAGTTTGTTATAATAATGGGCAATGAGGGGCATGGCATCTCACCAGAACTAGCTTCTCTAGTTAATCATATGGTAGCAATACCGGTTAGTGATAAATGTGAAAGTTTAAATGTTGCAGTTGCAACAGGCATTTTATTATACGAAATAGATAAAGGGTGATAATATGATTTGTATTGGTGAAATAGTTAATGTTCATGGTATTAAAGGAGAAATTAAAGTACGTTCTAGTTTTGCTAAGAAAGAAAAAGTTTTTCAATCTAATAATTATATATATATTGGAGCGGCCAAACAACCGGTTAAAATTGTGGGGCATCGCAAGCATCAACAATATGATTTATTGTTATTAGATGGTCATAATGATATTAATGAAGTATTGCACCATAAAGGTGAATTCATTTACGCCACGCGCGAATCAATTGTCACTGATGAGTTTTTAGTCGTTGATTTACTAGGTTTTCAAGTTATTTATGATAATAAAATAGTCGGCCTGGTAACTGGTTATTTTCATAATAATGCGCAAGATATTTTGGTAGTAGAAGGTAATAATGAAAAACATTTTATTCCTTATGTTAAAAATTGGGTTAATAAAATAATTGATAATAAGATATATTTAGAAAAAATAGAGGGTTTAATTGATGAAAATTGATATAATAACCTTATTTCCAGAAATGTTTACTGAATTAAAAAAACATTCTATTATTAAAAAAGCTATTTCAGCTAAAAAGGTAACAATTAATTTAGTAAATTTACGTGACTTTTCTGATAATAAACACCGGCAAGTTGATGATTATCAATATGGTGGTGGCAAAGGAATGGTTTTAACACCGCAACCAATTTATGATGCGGTTGCTAGTTTAAAAAAAGCTAATAGTAAAGTTATTTTAATGAGTCCAAAAGGACAATTGTATCAACAAAAAAAAGCATATCAATTAACACAAGAAAAACATTTAATTATTATTTGTGGTCATTATGAAGGTGTCGATGAACGTGTTTTAGATATTGTTGATGAAGAAATTTCAATTGGCGACTACATTTTGACAGGTGGGGAAATTGCTGCTATGGTAATAGTTGACAGCGTAACCCGATTAATTGATGGTGTGATTGAATCAGAGTCACATTTACAAGAGTCTTTTAATAATAATTTATTGGATTATCCAGTTTATACTCGCCCAGAAAATTTTCGGGGTAAAAAAGTACCAGAAGTATTATTATCGGGTCATCATGAAAATATTAAAAAATGGCGGTTAGAACAACAAAAAAAACAAACGAAAAAGAAAAGACCAGATTTAATGGAACGAGGAATGATAGATGAAAAATAAAAAGTTTGATTTAATAAACCAAGAAAACTTAAAATCATATGTTGATATGAATTTTATTTCGGGTTATGAATTTTATCCTAAAAATAATATTCGTTATTCACAAATAGCGATTAAAAGGGTTGTTATTTTTAATCGTGATTTTATTCGTGCTATTTTAAAGAAAAAGGTACAAAAAAGATTGGATTATTATGTGGAAAGTTTAATTTTAACAATTGAAGAAGAAGATGATGAGGCAGCCGAAAAAGCTTTAAATGACATGGAAAGATTTCGTTCTTTATTAAATAATAAATATTATAAGTTTTTAGAAAATTCTTATTATGAACTATTAGCGAAAAAACTAAGTAATCTTCATCGTAAAATGGAAGAAAAACGATTAGCATTTTTTGCGAAAGAAGATAAAACTTATGATGAAGTAAAAAAAGCCAAATAAGAGTAGATATTTATAAAAAAGTATGGTAAAATTACCTATGTGTGATCCGATGATTATATGATTATGATCATGACATAATAAAAAGGAGAGTGACATTGTGAATTTAGTTGAAGAAATAACACAAACGCAATTAAAACCAAATGTACCGGAATTTCGTGTTGGCGATACAGTACGGGTTGGTGTTCGTGTTTTTGAAGGAAAAAGAGAACGAATTCAAAATTTTGAAGGAATTGTTATTGCTATTAAAAATAGTGGTGTTGCGAAAAATTTTACAGTTCGCACAATTGCTAGTGGTGTTGGTGTGGAACGTGTTTTCCCAATCAATTCACCCAAAATCGAAAACATTAGTGTGTTGCGAAAAGGAAAAGTGCGACGTGCTAAATTGCATTATTTGCGTGACATGGTTAAACAAGTTCGAATTAAAGAAAGAAAATAATAAAATGGGGACGATTAAATGAGAGAAGAGGTTACTTTTGAAGAAATAGATGAACGAAAAAGAGCCGCATGGGAAAATTTAAAAGAAGAAGTTGTTTTTTTATTAATTGT
>PXDA01000068.1 GCA_003566505.1 Mollicutes bacterium | reverse complement strand
TTTCTTCTTCGGTTTCAATTGTCATTTCTTCTTCTTTAGCATCTTCCTCTGGTATAGAAGTTTCTTTTTCTTCTTCTGGTGGAGCGATTTCTTCCTCAGCAACTTCCTCAGAAGCCGCTAATTCTCGTTCTTCAGCCTCTAAATCAGCCTTTATATTCGCAATTTTTTCATCAATTTTTTTCAAATAACTTTCCAACGAACTTAAACTAGCTCCCGGATAACGTGCTGTCATTGATACCACAGATTCATCACCATCACGATGTTTTTCGATTTCTTCAAGCAATATTTCTCGTTCTGCTTCCCAACGCTCTAATTCTGTTTTCGCTTGTGAAGAACGAACTTCATTTTTATTAATAATTTCGGTTAATTCCGCCGCTCTTTGATCAAGCGCTCTTAAATTTTCACGATATTTTTCAGCCGCTTTTTCATCTTGCCTTGCTTCCGCATCGCGTAAACGTCGCGTAAAACTTTGAATATATCTATTTACAACAAACAACTCTTCTTGCGGCGTGCGTTCCGAACTTTGTTTTTCTTCTAAAAATTCATCAAAATCATCTTCTTTATTCTCTTCTTCGTGTGTCACTTCTTCTTCCGGTGTTGCTTCCTCTTTTTGCATTTGTGCCAATTCCTCATCATCATAGAAAAATGTGTTATCAACCCATTCATTCATTTTAAGAAACGGACTTTTTAAAGCATCAAACACGCGACGACTAACGCTTACTGATTTGCCACCTTTTACTTCTGTTCTTTTATTGGGATCAATTTTTTTAAAAACTTGTTCAAACTCTTCGCCAATATACATTTTATTCTCCATTGTTTGCTTCCCTACCTTTCTCCGCCAATTGCTTAATAATATTTTTTATTGCCTGCCATTCTTCTTCAGTATTAATACTTTCAAACACATAAGCATCTTCTTCCCTTTTTAGCGTTGATGCTAAAATCTTAACACTATCTTTTTGTTGCTCGTTAAAGGTATAAATAACATACTCTTTACCAAATTCTGGAAGTTCAAAAATACTGATAATATCAGCTTCTTGTTCCTTGCCATCTTTCCAAACTGTAATCTTATTTTTTTCCAAAAGATTCACCCGCTTTCATTTTGTTTTCATTATACCATATCAAAATAATTTTTACCACATTTTAAGTATATTTTAATAATTGATTAATGACCTTCTCCTTATCATGGTAAAAACTATATTGCAAAATAGTTTTTTGTCTTTTATTAAAAAATTTTTTTAACAACCAAAAATCATCAATAGCAAAAGAGACGCCTTTTTTTTGCAAATAACGACATGTGAATAATTTACAAGAAAGCGCTTTTATGCGACAGTCTTTTCCGGATAAATGGGGACAAATTGTGGGACTAGTTACATCTAATAATAAAACTCCTTGATTTTTCATAAACTTTTTTGCCAATTTAGCCATCCAGTTTTGGCGAGGATAAATATAACAACAACCAAATTCTTTATACTGCGAATTACGATATTGTCCTGAAACGCAAACATCATTAACAAATTGACAATAATTATTTTTTTGAAACTGTTCATCAAGATAATCGCATACAACATCATAAATGTATTCATATCTTTTTTTAATATCTTGTAAATTAATAACTTCTGCTAACATTATTAATTCTTGATCATGACAATTAATAAATTGCACCTGCTTATCAAATTTTAACAAATTATTAATACTGTTAATTATTTTATTTTTATTATGCTTTTGACAATCAATTATCAACTTATCATCTTTAACCAATTGCTTTAATTTTTTTTTACTTATTTTTTTAACTAACATAACGCGCAAACTTTCGTCTCATAATAAAAGCAATGCCGTAAATAATTATTACAAAAGCAACTAAAACAAACATTGACTGCCAAAAATTTGACCATGCTGCATCACTTAATCCAGGTTGGCCTAGTAAATCATTGCTTTTTACATACCAATAAGTAGGCGTAAGTTGTGCTATTCTTAATACATTTTCACCAAGAATAGCTTGCGGCATGAAAGCGCCTCCTAAAAACGCTAGTGCAAGTGGAATAACAGTTGCCATACCATTTTGCACTTCACTGCTTTTAACAAAACTGCCTATAATATACGCAATGGCAAGTGCCACCTGCGAAAAAACAAAGGCATTAATTATCATTAAATATCCACTAGTAGTAAATAGCGCATCCGGATAAAAATACCACCCAAGTGCAATAAAAACTAGCCAAAGCAAAAATGCCAAACATATATTGCCCATTATTATTTGGCCCTGATATTTTCGGTTACTCACTGGTGCACACATTGAACGCATTTTAATATTCGGTTCATGATAAGTCTTCATAATAAAGGCGACACTACCAATAATAGCGGCAAGCAAACCAAAAGAAATAAAATTAAAATAACCCGCACTACTTTGTAGTTCCGCAACTTCTTCTTCATCTACTTGATAAGTAATCGCAACCTCTTTTTCTAAATCATCTTGTAAAAAAGTAACGATTTCTTCTTGTGCAACACCTAATTCAAAATAGGGTTTTGCTAAATTTAAATACTGATTAATTAATAATTCGACATGCATCGAAGTAATACGACTTGGTGCTTTTATAACCGTAATTTTACCAGTTTGTTCTTCCTTCATCGTTTCGGTAAAATCTTCCGGAATTATTACTGCTGCAGCAATTTCAGCAAAAAACAATTCATCTTTTATTTCCGCTTCGCTTAATACTTTAAAATGTGTTTTTTTCGCTAAGTAATCTTCTAAGCCTTGTGAAAAAACACTTTCATCATGATTAATGACAGTAATAGTTGGTTTTGCTGTCGTAAACTCATCTTGCACCGGTGGTTGTGTGGTCATCAAAACGGTGAAAAAAACCGTAATACCCAAAAAAATAGCAA
>PXDA01000057.1 GCA_003566505.1 Mollicutes bacterium | reverse complement strand
TTGGGAATATATGTTCGTGGCTATCAAGATAAAAATACAAAACGTTTTGTGCGAGAAATTGCCGAAGTAACGGAATTTTACGTTACTGAAGATAATGAGGCAAAAGAAAATGTTATTTATAAAAAAATGGCTTCTGGTCGAGAAATTAAAAGGCGACCTAGTAAATATTTGTTAGAATATTTAGAGGTTCAGGGTGTTACGCTTGATGCGAATGCGATTCAAGCAACCGAGGAAGTTTCAGATGATGAAAAAGATGTTGAAACACCTGTAAAAGCAGATGATGAAGCTGAAAAAGTTGATGTGTCATTAGACATTTAAAGGAGGCGAAGGTATAATGACTCCCTTAATGGTATTCTTAATTGTTGGTTTTATTTTTCTATTTATAATTGCTTATCGAAAAAACACTGGCGAAAACATTTATAAATTTATTTCTGGTAATTTGGTAAATGTTTATGAAAAATATGCACCATATTCTTTTCGCTCTGTACGTGAAAAGGTAGTTGATTTAGGCCAAGAGTATACACCACGGCAATATGCTATTCAAATAGCTGTCTTTTCTATTGGGGCATTTATGCTGGCATATTTATATTTTTATAGTATTATTCTTGGTATTGTGTATGCTTTATTGGCAGTATCGATTATTCCGTATTTAACTTATTTACGTTGTAAAAGAGTATACAGCGAATTTTTGTTTGAACAAATTCAAGTATATACAACAAATGTTATTATGGAATTTGCTACTACACAAGCCTTTGTTAAGTCGTTAGAAGGGGTTTATGAATCAGGTGTTTTGGAAGACCCAGTAAAAAGCGATGTGCAAAAAATGATTGATTTAGCGTATGAAACCGGTTCGATTGAAGAATCGATTGATTATATGAATAGTCAGTATGATTATTTTGTTGTTAAAAATATGCATCAATTATTTTTACAGATTACTAATGAAGGGGCTAAAGATGCTGGTGATGCTTTAGAAAATATGTCTTTAGATATTGATATGTTGGTGGAGAGTGTTTATCGAGATCGTTTAGATCGCGCCACTTTTCATCGCAAATTTTTGCAATTTGGTGTTATCTTGTATTTGATGGTTATGCTAGTGCAATTTTTATTAGGAGTAGAATCTTATATTCAATTGTTGGAAAGTCCGGTTGTGAATGTTTTACTACATGGTGTTGTAGCTGTTAATACGGGCTTTTTGTTAAAAGGTGAAAAATATTATAATGAGAATGTGGGTGCTGAGTAATGGAATTTATAGTAATTGCCGTAATTTTTATTGGAATTTTAGTTGTTAATAATAAAGTAAGTATTCGTCGTTTCGTTAAAGAAACAGAACCATATTTTCGTTTTATGATGGAAGATGATTATGATTTTTTATTAAGAGTTCGTTATGGCAATGATGTTGATGTTGACGAATTATATGGAATTCGTGTTCGCAACGGAATTTTTGCAACGATTGCTATGTCATTTATATTCCTAGATCGTTTAAATTTTCTGTTTGCTATTGTATGTTTAATAGTAGGATTTATCGTTTTTAAACAACCGTATACTAAATTACAAAATTTTTATAAACGAAATTTGTATCACATTAATTTAATGCTGCCATATTATTTAAAAGGATTAGAAATATTAATTCAGCATTATACTGTTCCTGTGGCTTTGGCAAAATCAATTGATACTGCGCCGGAAATTTTTCGTCCGGGTTTGGAACGACTAGTAGAAAAGATTGAAGAAGGTGATTCTAGTGTTGATCCTTATATGGATTTTGCAAAGGAATATCCTGTGCGTGATTCCATGCGGATGATGCGTCTTTTATATCGACTAGGATTAGGATCACAAGAAAATAAGCAAAAACAGCTAATGATGTTTTCACGAACGGTATCTACTTTGCAAAATAAATCGCGTGAACAAAAATATCAAGACCGGTTAGAAACAATGGAAAAAATGACTATGGCGATGTTGTTTTGTACGGGTGGCGGAATTATGTTGATTTTGCTACTTGCAATCATGATGATGGTTGATTTATAGTTTGATTTTTAACGTTTTATATGATATTATTTAAAAGAAGGGTGGTGAAACAATGAAAGAAGCAGCAGGTGAAGCGAACTTAACGGTAGTTGCAATAGTCCTTATTGGTATTATTGCTTTAATTGCAACACCTTTAATTAACAACTTGGTGGTTAATGCTCGTAACCGTGCGTGTTGTATTGATTCTGGTGGTACTTGGGAACGAGATGGTGCGGAATGTAATTTTGCAACAGGTGGGAGTCAAGCATTGTATCAGGAATGTATTAGTGGCGAAGAACGTCAATAAAAGTAATTATTATTTGCTAATTTAAGGTGCAATTTGATAATTGCTTTCTTTTGTGCTTTTAGAATGTAAATAAGTTAAAAGGGGATATGTTGTGCGAGAAAGTATTGGTCATATACAGTTATACAATATAATAATTGTGTTTTTCTTTTTGGTAATGGCTATTTTGGCGGGAACTGCTGCCTATAACCGTACTTTTAAGGTGAGCACAAGAATAGTTGGTGTAATTGAAAAATATGAGGGATACAATGCTTTAGCGCGCGCCCAAATTGAACGCGATTTAACAGCTATGGGTTATGCTACTTTGGGTGATCGAAATCCTACTTGTCCTAATGAGTGGGGGGGGCAATCATTAGTGTCACCAACACAAGCAACGGCTGATTATACTTTTAATTATTGTGTTTATCGTGGCGCAACTGATATGTATACAGCGGACACTCATTTTTATGATGGACAAGATGTTGGTTTTAAATATTATACGGTTGTAACTTACTCAGGGTTTGATATTCTTCCCTATTGGGATATGGGTGGTATCCCGACAGTAGCACGAACTAATAGAATTTTCTGTTTTGGGGG
>PXDA01000023.1 GCA_003566505.1 Mollicutes bacterium | reverse complement strand
TACTTCTTCCATAAAAAGATTAATAATTAATTCTTCCTTTCCTTCAACTTCCATTTTACCAATTAAAGAAGCGGAAGAAATTTTAATAATACGATATCCCTTTAATTTTTCGGGTACCTCATTTTTCAAAATGCGATAAGCTAACCCTTCCACAATTGCGGTTTTACCAATTCCGGCTTTACCAACCAAAATAGCTGACTTTTCTGGTGTCAAAAGTGTAATAATAGCCTTTTTAATTTCATCATCACGCGCAATTGCCGGATCAGTAATATATTCTTTATCAGTCAAAACTTCCCCATGCATAGCTATTATTGATGGTCTGTTACTATTATCTTTTTCTTCATCCAATTCTATTTTTTCAATTTCTGTCATTTTATTACCTCACTATCTTCGTACATAAACACCAAAATCCAAACTCTCATTAAACGAAAACTCACGATTCTCAATTAACTTTTTTAATCCTCTACTATCATTATAATATAAAATCAAGTCGCCATCACGAAAATAAACATAATCATATACTAAAACGATATTTTCCGGATCCTCAATTGTAAATAAATACTTTTGATAATCAGGTTTTCGCGTTGGGGCACGGTAAATGCGATATCGATCACCAATATTTTCATAATAATATATATATCCATTCTCACCCATTACTGCTTTATATCCATCAAATTGTGCTGGAACTTGAAAATCTTCAAGTTTATTTGGTTGAAAATATATATCCTCATTTGCCAATTCAGCCGTTGTAACCATCTCCCATTCATCGCCAATTAATATTTTTACACCCAAATCTTGATTACCAACTTCTTTTATATTTCCGGAACCAACATTAATTTGCCATTGTCTTCTACTATCACGATCATATAAATATGCCAACCCATCATCCACACCTTGAAAATACGAATTAAAACTTATTTGCCTGTCAATATTAATTTCATCAACATCATTACTGATCAAATTAACTTTCCAAAAACGATTAAAATCGCCAGATTGATTATAATTAGCAATTAATAAATGGCGATCAACTAATATTTTTAAGTCCATCTCATATACATCATTACGAAAAACTTCAACATCGGCATAACGTCGAATATTATCAACACTAATCGTGCCGATGCCACGATATTTAGTAAAAAACACATAATGATTGGCTAGCACATTATCAATATAAGTAGTTACATAATCACGCACATAAGTTTCACTAACATCTTGAAAATTATCTAAATCATAACGATGGCGTAATTCAAAAACAAAACGATCTAATTCAGCATCCTCACCATGAATTGAACGATAATCATAAACTAAATCTTGATAGTGACATGTAACATCCGTGTGCGTCGCTTCAAAAATAAAGATGGGCAAAATACATTGTATATCATTATTTTCATAATAAACTACATCACGAACAATTTCTTCAGCGCGACGAAAATTTTGATAAGTTTGAATATAAAATGTTTCTTCCTCATTTACTTCAATAGTTAAAAAATAATGACTTTGCCGACCATCAACAACAAACTCTTCTGTAATATCAAAATGATGCCCATCACTTTCAAACGTATAAAAAACTTCATGTCCACTACGAATATATAGCATTGCCACTTGCAAAACTACATAAATTAACAATAAATAAAACATTGCTGTAATTAACTTGCGCATTTTATCACCCTTGCCTTTTCTTTAATTGTTAGCCACGCGCCATCTTTGCACAACATCAGCGTTACTACTAGTTGGTTCTGGATTAGGAAGGTTCATTTTCAAAAGCAGAGGCACTTTAAACGCTTTTCCAAATGCCACACATGTTCCTGGTTGTAAGCTTTTTTGTTTTTCTACTACCTCGGCACTAACATTCGGAAGCATTTTTCGAATATAATCCAAATCACGAGGATGATTCATTTTAAAAATCATAAAATTCGAACACTGTGAAATAACAGTTTCGGAAATTTCAACCGGCCTTTGCGAAATCAAATTGAATATCATTCCATATTTTCGCCCTTCTTTAGCCACCCGTTCAAAAATGTTATAACCCAACAAGTAAACATCACGATCGTTTTGCACATAACGATGCGCCTCTTCAATAAACAAATGAATCGGTATTGATGCTCTTTCTTTAAGACCCTTCGAAAAATCAAATAGCATTTTTGAAAAAATCTTTGTTACAAATTTTGCAAACCAATCTTCAACATCTTCCAAATTAAAATTAATAATTTGCGCTTTTTTTCCTTCGGCTGAAACTAAACTAGCAATAAAATTTTCCGTCGATGTATATTTAGGAACGTCAAAAAATTTAGCATACTCACCATTAACAACCCCATGTAAGCGTACTTTTAAAGTTATGGCTTCATGATAAGTTTCCTCATTTTGTAAAAGACCTTCCGAAATTAAAGTAAATGATAAAGCTTTTTCCAAGTCAGGTAATGTATAATAAATATCTTTAGGGGGCTGGTGTTTTTCTAACTCTTCATTAATAAATTGGGAAATATAATTAGTTATTAAAACACTTTCCGTAAATTCACCATTACGATCTATTAAAAAACATTCCCGAAATTTACGTACATAACCAACTCCTTGCACCGGTGCTTCAAGATTAAATTCTTTCGTTGTACAAGTAGCAAAAATAGAAAAAATATCATTACGCTTACTAGCAGCAGTTTGATTAGTATATAAAATATTCATAATTGCCTTCGCAATAAGATGATTTTTATAACGTTTTGGCATATCACCTTCTTCAGCAAAAATTTTTGCCAATTTTAACATCCGTTCAATAATTAATAATTGGGAATGTCTTTCCGCATCCAACAAAATAGCAATTTCATCAATGCCTAATAACCAAATCGGAATCTCTAATTTTTTTCCTTTATTTTGTTGCATGTTAGTAGTATATATT
>PXDA01000083.1 GCA_003566505.1 Mollicutes bacterium | reverse complement strand
TTTTAGTCATTGGAGTGGTGATTGTGGTGGCAGTGGTAGTTGTAGTGTGACTATGAATGCTAATAAAAGTGTAACCGCTCATTTTGAAGCAGCAGTAATGGATGAACCTTGTGGCAATGGTGCGGGAGTCTCAGGTGGGATTTTAACAGATAGTAGAGACAACCAGACATATGACACTGTCCAAATTGGTGATCAATGTTGGATGGCGGAAAACTTAAATTATGCTGAACACTCAGTTGGAGAAAGTTTTTGTTACGATAATAATTCTTCGAATTGTAATCAATATGGCAGATTATATGATGGCGCGGCTGCAAATGATTCCTGCCCGTCTGGTTGGCAAGTACCAGATGATGCACAATGGCGTGAGATGGAAGTATATTTAGGTATGTGTGAAGGAATAAGTAATAATTGTGATCAAGATACAGGGTGGCGTAATTCTGGTGAAGTAGGTCATCAAATTCGAAGTACAAGTTGGGGATCAGGTAGTACAAATATTAGTGGCTTTTCTGCCTTGCCAGGTGGTTTTAGCCATAGTGGTGACTTTGAAGCTATTGGTGATGGAGCATGGTTTTGGACAAGTACAGTAACATCTTCTGTTGGACCAACTTGCTATTATCGAGCATTACATCCTACTAATAGTGGTGTTGGAAGAAGCACTAATAGATGTGGTGGTACGTTTAAATATGAATATTCTGTTCGCTGTATCAGAGTTGATTAAAATTGTAATCGGCTATTAAAGCATAATATGAAAGAAGGTTTTACAAAACCTTCTTTTTTTGATTTGCAAAATATTATTGCAAATTGTTAAAAAAAATTATTTTTATGATATAATAAAAATATTAAAAAAAACGATAAACTTGAGGAGTAGATTAAATTATTTTTTTAGCGAGTTAGTGGTTGGTGTAAACTAATAAAAGATTTAATTGAAGGTTGCAAGGGAGTTGGACATTTAGTCCCGCATAAGCGCGTTATAGTTAAGAGATAATAGTTATGACTATTAATTAAGGTGGTACCGCGTTAACACGCCCTTAGCAAGGGTGTTTTTTTTATAAAAGGAGGAAGAAAAAATGGATAAAAAATACAATCATCGTCTTGTGGAAACAGGAAAATATGAGAAATGGCTACAAAATGGTTATTTTAAATCGGGTGATCAAAAGAAAGAGCCATATTGTATTGTAATTCCACCCCCTAATGTAACAGGCAATTTACATTTGGGACATGCCTGGGATACTACTTTGCAAGATATTATCATTCGTTATAAAAGAATGGATGGTTATGATGCTTTGTGGGTGCCAGGAATTGATCATGCGGGAATTGCTACGCAGGCTCGTGTGGATGCGAAATTGCGTGCAGAAGGAATTAATCCACGTGAAATGACCCGTTCCGTTTGGTTGGAAAAAGCATGGCAATGGAAAGAAGAGTACGCTAAAAATATTCGTGCGCAATGGGGTAAATTGGGTCTTAGTTTAGATTACGATAAAGAACGTTTTACTTTAGATGAAGGTCTAAGTGAAGCGGTGCAAACAGTTTTTTTACAATTATATGAAAAAGGGCTTATATATCGTGGCGAATATATTATTAATTGGGATCCGGAAGCCAAAACAGCGCTTTCTAATGAAGAAGTTATTTATAAAGAACAAGAAAGTGACTTTTATTATATAAAGTATTATTTAGTTGATAGTGATGAATATTTAACTATCGCAACCACCCGGCCTGAAACCTTATTTGGTGATGTTGCTTTGGCCGTTAATCCTACAGATGAAAGATATCAACAATATGTCGGAAAAGAAGTGATTCTGCCGGTATTGAATAAAAAAATACCCGTTATTGCCGATGAATATGTTGATAAATCATTTGGGACTGGTGTTTTGAAAATAACACCGGCGCATGATAGTAATGATTTTGAAGTGGGAATGCGCCATAATTTAGCAAAAGTTTTGTGTTTAAATCCAGATGGTACTATGAATGAAAATGCAGGAGAATTTGTGGGCAAGGACCGATTTGCTTGTCGTCATGAAGTGGTTGCTTTTTTGAAAGAAAATGATTTATTAGCGAAAGTGGAAAAAATAAAAAATACAGTGGGTTATAGCGAACGAAGTAATGCGGTAGTTGAATCATATTTATCAAAACAATGGTTTGTGAAAATGAAACCACTAGCCCAGCAAGTTTTAGCAATGCAAAAAAGTGAGGATAAAGTAAATTTTGTGCCGAAGCGATTTGAAAAAATATTAATTCACTGGATGGAAAATGTTCATGATTGGTGTATTTCAAGACAATTATGGTGGGGTCATCAAATACCGGCTTGGTATAAAGATGGCGAAATGGTGGTTGCGAAGGAAAAACCAGGTGCGGGATATGAACAAGATCCTGATGTGTTAGACACATGGTTTTCAAGTGCCCTATGGCCCTTTTCTACACTTGGCTGGCCCCACAATTTGGATGAGCGTTATTTTCCTAATAATTGTTTAGTTACTGGATATGATATTATCTTCTTTTGGGTTAGTCGTATGATTTTTACGGCAGTTGAATTTACTGGCAAACGCCCCTTTGATGATGCTTTAATTCATGGTTTGATAAGAGATAAATTGGGCCGGAAAATGAGTAAATCGCTAGGAAATGGCGTTGATCCGATGGATGTTGTCGAATCATATGGTGCTGATTCTTTAAGATTTTTCTTAGCAACTAATAGTGCGCCGGGACAAGATTTGCGTTATGATGAAGAAAAAGTGATGGCGACATGGAATTTTAATAATAAGTTATGGAATGCTGCTCGTTTTGTTATGATGGAAAATGAAACGCAACATTCTGAATTAACTAAAGCAGATAAATGGATTTTACATCGGATGAATGAGGTTGTCGAAAAAGTACGAAAGCATATGGATAAATATGAGTTCAATATTGTTGGCATGGAACTTTATAATTTTATTTGGCAAGATTATTGTGATTGGTATATTGAGTTTTCGAAAGTAAAACGTAATGATAAGGTTTTACGATTAG
>PXDA01000042.1 GCA_003566505.1 Mollicutes bacterium | reverse complement strand
GGAAATAGCAATATCATCAGTTTTGATATTAGCAATCCATTCATCTTTGCTAATATAAGAGTGACCATTTTTAAACAATAAATCTTTTAACTGATACAAGAAAAAAGCGCATTGACGATAAAAATCATCATAAGCAATACTTTGCGCCCTAGCGATATTATCAATTTTAACGAGTCCTAACTCCGGAAGATGAAAATAAATGTCATACAACGAATTTGGAATTATTTCGGCTGTTTTTTCACGAAAAAAGGCGTATATTTTAACAGCTTCCCCCATGGAAAAACCCAAATCAATTAACTGCGTGATAACTTGATTCATTTGTTCATTCTTTTGTAAATTTTGATAAATTTCTCTTTTTTTATCACTAGCAATATCAACAGCATCAAGCACTTTTTCATCATTTAAAATTTTGTCAATAGTTGCTTCACCAAGTACGGTAACAATTTTTTCTGCTGTTTGTCGCCCAACTTGTGGAAACAAATCACTTGATAAATATGCCACAATATGGTTAGTTGTTTTCGGATTAATTTTTGTAATTTTATTAACAATTAACTGTTCACCATACTTAGGATGTTTTTTTAACTCACCCCAAAATTGATACTCTTCATTTTCAGTAATATTTAATGAGTAACCAACCCAAACAATTTCACTTGGGGCTTTTTCGATGTCAGTTTCATTTATTTTTATTAATCCAACCATAAAACCATTTTTTTCATTATAAAAAATGGTTTTAATGTGTTTGCCTATTACATACATTGTCATCACCCTAATATCATTATAACCGAAAAAAGTCCTATTAAGGACTTATATCTTTTTGCGAAAATCTTTTTAATACTTCCTGAAATTCTGTTTCCGTTTCTAATGGTTGAAAAGATAATTGATTATCTTTCATAACTTCTTTTTGAATAAAAGTTTCATTTTCATCATCATCACTAACTAATAAAACGTAAAATGAACCATCATACATAATACGATCTAAGATTAAATATTCACGTTCATTAGCTAATTTAACTGTTTCTAATAGCTCATTATTGTTTTCAAAATTAGGATTTTCTTGCTTATTAAATTCTTCTTTTATCATTAACCTTACCTCGTTTTCTCTGCCATTCGATATTCTTCTAGGGCTTTTTCCCGCCATTCTTGTCGATTTTCATAACCTTCTTGCGCTAAAAAATAATCCCAATTTTCATAACCCTTCGTTTTTAAAACTTCCTCGGTAGCGTCCTTGCCCATTAAGGCATATATTTTAATAAGATCAACTTCTTGTAACAAGTGATAATTTTCATGCCAATTACCATCGGCATCTGGCACTGGTGGATACCCCACTTCTACTAACTCCTGGGTTGCATCTTGCATAATATTAACCTTTTCATGATGTGCTTTTAAAGTTTCATAACTAATATTAGCCGTAACAGCCAAACCCGTTATTAATGCCATCGTGGCGATTCGTTTCCGCCAAATTTTACTTCTTTCCTTTTTACGATATTTTTTTTCTAATATCTGATTATATGTTCGACTAGCACTTTGCATTTGTTGATAATTGTTCACTCTATCACTCCTTTTAAATACGGATATGAAACTTCTTTTATTTTAACATTAACTATCTCTTTTAACAATCCCTCCTCTAAAGGAGCCATTACTGGCAAGTATGAACTGCTATAACCAATCATATATTCGCCTTTTTTTTGTTCAAAAAGCACCGCTAGTGATTGGTTGACATATTTATGTAAATGTTCGCTTTTTATTTGTTCACTAAGAGCATGTAATTTTTGAGAACGCTCTTTTTTAATATTGGTAGCTACTTGCTCTTTCATTGTAAAAGCTTTGGTAAATTCTTTTGGTGAAAAAGCAAAAACATGTAATTGAAAAAAGCGTAATTCTTTAATTAATGCCATAGTTGCCCTAAAATCTTCTTCGCTTTCACCAGGAAATCCGACAATAACATCGGTTGTTATTAACATTTGTGGTCGAACTTGATACAATTTTGCAATTTTATGGCGAAAATCAGCCACGGTATAAGGTCGATGCATTTTTTTTAATATTTTATCGGAACCTGATTGAAGTGGGATATGCAAATGATCAACAATAACGTTATTTTGCGTCAGTAAGTTATAAAAATGATCATCAAGTGCTGTTATTTCAAGTGAAGAAATGCGAAGCCGGGCCACTTTCGTCGTTTGGATTATTTTCGTTAACAATGAAACAAAATCTTTATTAATATCAACACCATAGGCACCAGTATTAATACCAGTTAAAACAATTTCTTGATAACCATTATTTAATAAAGTTTTTATTTCCGTGATAATTTTTTCTTCATCACGACTACGTGGGTTACCACGCACATACGGAATAATGCAATAAGCACAATAATTATCACAACCGTCTTGTATTTTTACAAAAGCCCGTGTTTGTTTTGGCATACTAATTTGCATATCTTCAAATGATAATGGTTTTTCATTAGTCAAGCATATTTGTTTTTGGCCACTTTGGCGATATTTTTCAATCATATTAATTATTTCGCTTTTTTGATTATTGCCAATCAAAATATCAGCCCAATTTCTAATTTTACCGCTATAAAAATGAAGATAACATCCAAGCACTATTAAAATTGCCTTTGGATGTTTTTGTTTGGTTTGTTTTATTATTTGCCAAGATTTTTTATCAGCTGTTTTGGTGACCGTACAAGTATTAATTACATAAATATCCGCTTCTTCGGAAAAGAACACTTCTTCACGACAATAATTATTAAGTAATTCACGCAAAAAATTACTTTCATATGTATTCACCTTACAGCCCAATGTTTTAATTGCAAATTTCATTTAATCTAAATTACGACGAAATGCCTTCAAGTTTTCCAAAAATTCTTCACTTTTTTGCGCAACCGATTCATGTTTTGGTGATTCCACTGGTTCATATTCTTGTTCCGGAGTTTCTTCTTTTGCTTCTTGAACTTCTTCTTCAACATTATTTTGTGGGCTGGGTTTTATATTTAAATTTTCTTGACTATATTCATCACGCACTT
>PXDA01000076.1 GCA_003566505.1 Mollicutes bacterium | reverse complement strand
TTATTCAGTGCGTTGTATAGTTGAAGAAGAGGAAGAAGAAGGCGTATCTCTTTGTAACAACGATGGTTATCCTTGTCTTCCAGGATTTCCTAGTGTAGCAGAGGGAGAATTTATTGTTTCTATCGAATCAGTTACAGAAAATCCTGGTGGTTGGTTAGAAGTCACTGACGCTACCGAATTAAAAAATATTGAAAATGATATGTCGGGTAATTACATTTTAATGAATGATATTGATTTGGGAGGAGGAAATTTTGAGCCAATAGGATATGGAGAAGGATGGGATAGCACCAAATTTACGGGTAGTTTCGATGGCAATGGGTATAAAATTCATAACGGTACAATAAATTTTCCAGAGGATAATTATATAGGTTTATTCGCCTTTATGGGACAGGACGCAGAAATTAAAAACCTTGGAATGGAAAATATAAATATAACAGGACATCGCTACGTTGGTGGTTTGGTTGCGTGCACGTATACTGGAATAAACAATATCACGAATGTCTATAATCTTGGTGATATAACAGGAACTAGCTACGTCGGTGGCATAGTTGGAGCTAATTGGGAAGGAAGTATTACGGATTCTTATAACGCGGGAGCGATAACAACCACAACATCTAATCGTGTTGGTGGCTTAGTTGGGGTAAATGGTGATTGGGGCGAAATTGGAACCATCACTAATTCCTATAACACCGGTATTGTAACAGGAGGAAGCGGTTATGTCGGTGGTTTAGTTGGAGAGAACAAGGCTGATGGAACCATTATAAACTCTTATAATATCGCTAATGTTTTTGCTGAAAGTGGTAGAGTTGGTGGGATAGTTGGGTACAATGACTATGGAACCATCATAAATACTTATAACCTTGGTGATGTAACAGGTGAAAATAATACCGGCGGGTTAGTTGGTTATGCTTGGGAGGGAAGTATCGAGAACTCCTATAGTAGCGGTAATGTAACTGGTAACGAATGGACTGGCGGATTAGTTGGCGATAACTGGGGAGATATTACGAATTCTTATAGTACTGGCAGCGTGACAGGAACCAATTATGTTGGTGGTTTACTCGGTAATCATGGAGATGGCACTATTATGAATTCCTATTGGGATACTGAAACCTCAGGTTTAACTACTTCTGATGGTGGCGAAGGAAAAACTACGTCAGAAATGACTAATATTAACACTTTTTTACCAGCTTGGGATATTATTATTAGTTCCGAATGGACAAATCAAATTTGGGCGATTGATTAAGATAATTTGATATTTTTATAAATGTTTTGGTTTCGAATAAATTGTCAATAAAAAAAACGATATTATTTATTAATATCGTTTTTAAATTAATCTTATTTCATCCTCGGTATAAAAGGGTTTGTTTTTATCGATTCTATCAAAAAATAAAATACCATCTAAATGATCAATTTCATGTTGAATGGCGATTGCTAATTCATCACGTGCCCTTAATGAAATAGGTTTTCCTTTTTCATCAAAAGCATTAATACTAATACGTGCATGGCGGGGAACATGACCTTCCACATCACGACTAACACTTAGAAAACCTTCTCCTTCATAAGCGGCAATTTGTTCCACTGAATGACTAATTATTTTGGGGTTAACTAGTACATATTCATCAAACTTGCCTTCTTCTTTTTCGTGAACGATAACGATAATTCGCTTTAAAATACCTAGTTGCGGAAATGCCAGTCCCATGCCAGGACGTAAACTATATTGTTCGCATTCATCGGTTAATTGACTATAGTATAAATGTTTTTTCATATGTTCAATTAAAGCAAAATCTTCACTTGTTAGGGGAAAAGTGACTGTTTTGGCTTTTTTTCTTAATATTTTATTTTTTTCATCAAGAATCTGTAAAGGTTTAAACATTTTACATCACCTAAAGTAATTTTACCATAGAAACGTTTAAAAAAGAAATACTTTGTGATATTATAAAATTAGTGATAAAGGGGAATAATGATGATAAAAAAAATTAAAGAAGGATTACGATTAATTGATAAACCATTATTAATAATGTGTTTGATAATGTTTCTTTTTGGTTTGCTCAATATTGTAACTTCCTCAAGTCGTGAAGCGGCTACTTGGGAAGCTGGCATTTATTATTATTTTTATCGTCATTTATTCTTTTTGGGTATTGGTGGTTTGGCAGCATTATTTATTTTAAATACACCAATTCGCAAATACAATGCAGTTGTTATTATAATTTTGTTTTTATTATTAGGCATATTTGGTTATTCATTAATGGAACCCATCATTCATCGTGGTTCGAGTCGGTGGGTGGAAATATTTGGTTTTAAGTTCCAGCCCGGTGAATTTGCGAAACCTTTAATTGTGATTGTTATGGCAATTTTTTTAGATAAATACCAAAGAATTGTTAAGAGAAGGCCGCTTGATGCTAAAAAATTATTAAATCTTGTTTTTATAATGGGTTTAGCGATTCCCGCACTTGTTTTTTTGCAAAAGGATTTTGGTAATGCTATTATTCTTTTATCAATTTTTTTATTTGTTTTTTTAGTTAGTAAGGTATCTTGGCGGGAAAAAATTAATTATTTGTTAGTGTTATTTTTAATTGGTCTTGCTGCAATTGGTATTTTATTTGCTGCCACGGGTCGCGTTTTTGAACCGCACCAATTACGGCGCTTTGATTATTTAAGGCCATGTACAAAATATGAAGATACGGGTTATCAGATTTGTAATGGTTATATTGCAATTAATGAAGGTGGACTTTTTGGGGTTGGCATTGGGAATAGTAGGCAAAAATACTCTTATATCGATGAACCGCATACTGATATGGTTTTTGCAATTATCACGGAAGAATATGGTGTTTTAGTATCTAGTTTGATTATCTTTTTATATACATTAATATTGTTACGGATGATTGTTATTGCACGTGCTTCTAAAGTGTTAAAATTAAAATATATGGCTTATGGTATTATGTTTTACATTTTCATGCAGATCTTTGTTAATTTAGGGGGGTTATTTGGTTTAATTCCTTTAACGGGAGTAACCTTGCCATTTTTAAGT
>PXDA01000053.1 GCA_003566505.1 Mollicutes bacterium | reverse complement strand
CTCCGTGTCCCCATAATTAATCCCGCATTAGGCGTAAAACCCATACTAGTAGCGATACATTTTTGCGCCTTAATAGCACTAATGCTACACCCATTGCCCAAATGACAAGTAATTATTTTTTCTTCAGGAATTTTTTGTGCTAAATATTGATGCGAAATACCATGAAAACCATACTGACGAATTTGATGTTTTTCACGCCACGTTTCTGGAATCGCATAAGTATACTCACATGCTGGAATCGTCTGATGAAAAGCAGTATCAAAAACAGCAATCATTTTCGTCTTTGGGAACATTTTTTGACATATTTTAATTACTTTTAAATTAATGGGATTATGTAAAGGTGCTAGATGCGCGAAACGATCAATATCATCAATCACAGTTTGATCAATAACAACTGCTTCATGGTATTTAGCACCACCATGAACAACGCGATGCCCAATCGCATTAAAATCATTTAATTGATATTCCGAAAATAAAGTAAACAAATACTTTAACGCTTCATAATGATCAGTCAAAGCCACTTCTTTATTAATTATCACTTCATTAATCTTAATGTTTACCCGACTATTACTCCCGATTTTTTCTAATAAGCCTTGGGCAACAATCTTTTCTTGCTGGCTTAATTTAAATTTTAATGAGGAACTACCAGCATTTAAAGCAAGGATATTCATAAACTTCCTCCTTAATCTTTTTTGCGCATGTGGGGAAATAAAATGACTTCTCGAATAGAATCAGTATCAGTTAAAAGCATTACTAAACGGTCAATGCCCATACCCATACCACCAGCTGGTGGCATACCGTATTCAAGTGCTTCAACATAATCAATATCCATTTCCGTAGCCTCTTCATTACCAAGTTGTTTTTCTTCTACTTGTTTTTCAAAACGCTCATATTGATCAATTGGATCATTTAATTCCGTAAATGCATTCGCATATTCCCCACCACATATGAAAAGTTCAAAGCGCTCAGTAAAACGTTCATCTTCACCTTTTTTAGCTAAGGGACTTATTTCCACCGGATGACCATAAACAAAAGTTGGTTCAATAATAGTATCTTCGACATATTTTTCAAAAAATTCATTAATAATATGACCATAACCAAAATGTGCTTCCAATTCAATATTATGTTTTTGCGCTAATTGTTTGGCCTCCTCTAAACTCATTGGCGCGAAAAAATCAATGCCCGTTTTTTCTTTAATAGCGTCCACCATATGTACTCTTTTATACGGTGCTTTTAAAGAAAACGTATGTCCTTGATAAGTAATCGTGCTACTCGGTAACGTTTCTTTTACCACATGATTAATAATAGCTTCCGTTAAATCCATCATGCCTGCCATATCACTGTATGCTTTATAAACTTCAATGGTCGTAAACTCCGGATTATGGGTTTTATCCATTCCTTCATTACGAAATAAACGACCAATTTCATAAACGGCATCCATACCACCAACTAATAAACGTTTTAATGGCAGTTCGGTTGCAATCCGCAAATACATATCAATACCTAAGGTATTATGATGAGTCACAAAAGGACGCGCCGCAGCGCCACCACTAACTGTTTCTAAAACTGGTGTTTCAACTTCAACATAACCTTGATTATCTAAATAATTTTGAATGGCACGAATAACTTTCGGTCGAAAAAAAGCAATTTTACGGGCCTTTTCATTAACAATTAAATCAACGTAACGACGACGAAAACGTTCTTCAATATCACTTAAACCATGATATTTTTCTGGTAAAGGTTTTAAACTTTTTACCAAATGAATATATTTATCGGCACTAACACTTAATTCGCCGACATTAGTTTTAAAGACAACTCCTTCAATCGCAACAATATCACCAATATCAGCTTCTTGAAATAATTCATATTCTTGTTCGGTTAGATTATCTTGTCGCAAGTAAATTTGAATTTGTCCATATTTATCTTGAATATGCATAAAACCCGTTTTGCCCTTGCCCCGTTTGGTCATAATACGACCAGCAATTTTAACATGTTCATTTTTAGCCGCTAAAGTTTCTTTATCATATTCCGCAAATTTTGCTTTTATTTGCGCACTATCACTTGTGATATCAAATCGCTCACCAAAGGGGTCTAATCCCATAGCTTTTAATTTTTCAACCTTACTCCTTCTTACTAACTCTTGTTCACTAAATTCCCGTTTCATTTTTTTCCTCCTCAAATACTATTTCCGTATTACTCCAAATATCTTGCAAACCACGACGATCATCATTTAATAATATCATGAAAATACTTTTTATCACAATCACAATTTGTGCTATCGATAAAACAAAAATTAAAATTATATATGGCAAGGGCGCTAATAGATTAACGGTAGTTAAACTAATAATGGTTATTAAAATACTATTAACAACAATGGCACGAATAAACAATTGCCACAAAGTTAATTTATCGCTTTTTATTTTAATGCCATTAATTGCTTGCCCAATGGTTTTTTCTCTAAAATAAGGAATAATCATAAAGAAAATTACTACTAAAACAAAATTAATAATGCCTAGTCCTAAATCAGCTTGTTGGGCGGTTTGATAAACTTCCGCCATTTCAATAAAATAAGTTTGCACACTAATCTCATCTCGTAATAGTTGATTAACAATTTTACTCAATTCATTAGAATAGTCATGATAAGGTATAAAAAAATACACTATTACCAAAAGTAAACTAACTATTAAACTATCAATTAAAAAAGCTAATGCTCTTTTCCATACTATCGTTGCCATTTATAATCGCTCCTGACATTTTTTTATTACTTGGACAAAATCATTTTTATTTGCCATTTTGACAATCATTTGTTTTAATTCCCGATTGTGGGGAATACTTTTAACATACCAGAGTGCCAATTGGCGCATTTGTAATATTGCTATTTTTTCATTCTTAATTGCTAATAAATATTGAAAATGCTTTTCCATCATCTCAATTCTTTCTGCTAAAGAAGGCGATGTTGTTTGTTTATCGCCCGCTAAATAAGCAAGACAATCTTTAATTAACCAAGGATTACCAAGCAAGCCCCGGCCAATCATCACCGCAT
>PXDA01000085.1 GCA_003566505.1 Mollicutes bacterium | reverse complement strand
TACTACTATGACAACGAAAATAATTTAATCGAAAAAAAGCAAGGAGAAACCATTCCCATTCAACTCTTTGGCGAAAACAAAGACCAATTAACGCGTGCATTTAAACCAATCATTTTATCTTTTATTGACAATGCTGATAATTTATCTGCCCGAGGAAATTATCTTATCGGTGAAGAAAACGGCAAAAAAATTGCTTTAACTTTTCCACCAACTACTGTTTCCAAAAATTTCATTTTAAAAGCAATCGCCAAAAAAGAAACATACGAAAAAACCCTCACAACTAGAGAAGATGTTAAACATGTCCTTATTAAAGCACCAAATAAAGAACAATTACAAATTTCATTAGCATATGATGACAACCATATTGAACAGCAAACAATAAAAAGTGAGTCTAACATTGTTCGAACAGTTATTTTGCCATTGTTAAATAAAGTATGGGGTGAAAAAGAACAATTACAACATTTAATCGAAGAAACTAATGCTTTTTTAGCTAAAAATAAAAAACTCTACTATACTATTCGTAATACCAGTGGTTCAACCTTTAACATTGAAATTCATCCCTATTGTTTTGATATTTTTAGCATCAAAACATTAGAAAGAGAAATTTACGATGAAATAGATTTTCCGAAATTACAAGCAATCGAAAACAATATTAAATATTATAATCACAACAAAGAAAATGAATATCCAACCGATCCAAAACACAAAAAAAACATGTAAATTACATGTTTTTTAATTATCCGGCCATTCAAACGCATACAAAACAAATTCAACACAATTTTCACAAACATCTGATTCACCCAATGTAAACGAAAAACCAAGGTTGTCTTCTTCACCTGTTACTGCAACCCAGTGCGGATGATTTTCAGGCAGAACTTCATGCGAAAAATCATAATCGCGCTTTGCTGCTTCATCTTGATAAAAAGCAAGCACATCATCAATAGTAGCTTCGGCAACATAAATAGAAAAAGAATTAACGACATGATTAGTGCGAACCGACCCAGGATAACGTTTTGGATATAATGGGTCAAGACCAGGTCTTTCCTCGACATCACTAATACTTCCTCCACTTTCTTCTTCAACTATTGTGTCATTATCAACCGCGCCATTTTCGTCAACCTCATTATTGTTACCAAAACAACCTACTAACATCATCACTATTAATAAGGCTACTAGCCATTTAAAGTTTTTTTTCACATTCCCTCCTTAGAGATATTATATCATAACTTAATTACATCTTTACTAAATTAAGCACCTTTCACACTTTTATGGGCTTTTTCACGCACAATTTCCAAAATTAAATCATAATTATCATCATCAGCCATAACGTTTCTTTTTATTTCATGACATTTCTCACAACAAAAAACTATTTTATATTTGTCTTTTTCGCCTTGTTCAATATCAATTGGATACATTATGCCACCACATGCGTGAGAACGATCACCTGGATTTATATCAGCATGTTTTGAGGTCAAGCAAAAAGGACAGTGATTTCTGACACTTTTATATAATTTTGTAACTTTCATATAACAAATATCACAAATAAATTCTTCTTCATGCATAGCAAATTTTTTTACCATTATATCTCCCTCTTCACTTTCATTTAAATTATAACATAAAAAAAACAGCATACACTGTTTTTTAATTACAAATGAATCCTTCAGTTTCAAGTTCAGCACGCATGCTCGCACGAGTTAGTGGTTCATCATCTGCTGTTAATCCAAAGAATTCTTCCTCTAAATCACCATCGGCAGTTTTTCTGCTATCAACAACTATTGTTGTTATTATTTTATCACCATCGAGACTTGTAGTTACTTCAACGCCTTCTTCATCATACATATCATCATCCATTTCTTCAGTAAAACTGTAATACATTTCAGCTTCTTCTTCAGATTCAAATTGATTTGTCATATTAATTGAAACTTTTATTGGCTTATCATTTTCAAATTCAACAACATATTCACCTGACATAGTCAACCCTTGCTCTTCTTCGTCAAAAGTACATCGCAAAGTTTCAGCATCAGCACCACCAAAACAACCAACAGCTACCAACAGTACAAATAAAAACAATCCTAACATCATTACTTGTTTTTTCATTATTACGCTCCTTTCATTCATGAAGTAAGTATAACATTTAACACCTACTATGTCAAAATAAAAAAACAGTTATCTTATTTTATAACTGTTAATTTCATTTGTAATACTTTCTTCATAAACACTTGTTTCATCTTCTAAAATTCCTTTTTCTTTTGCACGTGTCACAATATCTTCTTTATACAAAACATTATAATTCAACATTTCTAATGCTTCAACAAAACAATAAATATCACCTTCAGCAAAATCATACCACAACACTTCAATCAATTCGCCCCTAATATCAAATTTATGCAATAAATCAATATACTCAAATCCATAATCTATGCTTGTCAATTTTGTTAAAACACGCCAAGCTATAACATTATCTTGCGATAAACCAACAATTTTGCTGAGAATAGCTAATCCTTTTTCTTTTGACATTTGAATCCCTCCCTTTTTAATGGGGATTATACTAACACAAAAAAACGTTTTTGACAATCTTTTTTTTATTTTAATTTATTTTTTATAAAAAAACCAGTATAATATAAATAATAAGTGAGGTTTGATGAATATGAAAAAAGTCTTTATCATTACAATTGCTATATTGCTATTACTTGGTGCAACAGTACTCTATTTTGATTTTTTTAACCTTTTTACAGAAGAAAAAAAAGAAGAAGAGGTACAAGAAGAAAGTGATATCAAACCAGTTTCTTTTTCACCCGAAGAAAAAAAGCAATTAATGGACTACTTGCAAAAAAACCAAATAATGCTTTCCTACTATTATGAAAGAATTAGCAATTTTCCCATCAGTTTTCTCGCTACTGATTTAATCAATTGGCAACAAAACCCTTCCCTTTCCGAGGAAAAATTAGATTACATTACCGATAATCATGTTATCACTAATTGGCAGCAAGATCAAACAAGAGGAAACATTAAATATTATATTCCGCTATCTGATGTTTACAAACACTT
>PXDA01000008.1 GCA_003566505.1 Mollicutes bacterium | reverse complement strand
TATTTTTATGGTCATACTTTTAGTAAGTTTGATGCCAAAATAAAATACGTGATTACTTTGGATGCCGACACAAAATTACTTTTAAACACAGCCTTAAAATTAATCGGAACAATGGCACATCCTATGAACCAACCGGTTTTATCAGTTGATGGGCGTCGTGTTGTTGATGGCTATGCTATTATGCAACCAAGAGTAAGTATTGATGTTGAGGTTACAAATAAATCAGAATATTCACAATTGTTTGCTGGATTAGGTGGCTTGGATATTTATTCAACCAAACAATTTGATTTGTATCAAGATATTTTTGGAGAAGGAAGCTTTACTGGTAAAGGTATTTATGATTTAGAATTATTTGAAAAAGTTTTAGGGGAAACATTTCCTGAAAATTTAATTTTAAGTCATGATTTAATTGAAGGAAATTATTTGCGTTGTGGCTATATTAGTGATGTGGAACTTTTTGATGGTTTTCCATCGAAATATTTTAATGATGCAATACGTCATCATCGTTGGACCCGTGGTGACTGGCAAATAATTAGTTGGTTAAAAAGTAAAGTGCGTAATTTTCATAATGAAATTGTTAATAATCCGATTAACTTAATTAGTAAATGGAAAATTTTTGATAATTTACGGCGCAGTCTCCGCAGTCCCTTTTTATTCTTAATTGTTTTGTTTGCTTTTACTTTTAGTAAAAACACGCCCTTAACACTTTTATTGGTAGTAACTATTATTGCCGTACCTATTATTTTCTATTTATTACATAATATTTTGAGTCGCCAAAAATATGATATGATGCTCCGCTACTATTTGCGAATTGTTTGGGGTATTTTAGCAGTTATTGCTAAATCGTTGATTGTCTTTGCGCTGCTTCCCTACGAAGCTTACTTATATTTAGATGCTGTTTTTAAAGCGCTATATCGCATGTGGTTTAGTAAGAAAAATTTATTAAATTGGATTACGTCCGAAGAAGTAGAAGCAATTTCCAAAAATAATCTTACTAGTTATTTTCGTAATTTTCGAATAAATTATGTAACGGCTTTTATTTTATTGCTTTGTGCTTGGTATCTGACACCTAATTATTTTCATTTAGCTATTTTTGTCGCATCAGTTTGGTTTATTGCGCCTATTTTAATGTACATGATAAGCCGCGATATTAAAGATCACCGAGAAATACCGGGTAAAAAAATGGAAAGCGATATTCGAGAAATAGCACAAAAAACATGGATTATGTTTGAAAAATATTTAATTTCGGAGTATAACTATCTTATTCCTGATAATTATCAATTAAATCGTAATCAAGAATTAGATTTGCGAACTTCGCCAACCAATATTGGTTTTTCTTTGGTGGCGATTATCTCCGCTTATGAATTAAAAATAATTTCTAAAGGTGTCGCAATTGATAAAATTAACAATGTTATTAAAAATGTTGAAAGTTTAAAAAAATGGCATGGACATTTGTATAATTGGTATCATGTCGAAACAAAAAAAGTTATGGCGCCCTTTTTTATATCAACGGCTGATAGTGGCAACTTTGTTTCTTCTCTTTATGTTGCTAAAGGCTTTTTAGAACAATTTACGCATTATAAACCTTTAAAATATCGAATTCAAAAATTAATTGATAATACTGATTTTGCAAAATTATATAATGAAGATAGTGAAGTATTTAGTATAGGCTATATTGTTAACGAAGGAACGTTAGTGCCATATAATTATAATAATTTTCTCTCCGAAGCAAGGCTAGCTAGTTTTATTGCAATCGCCAAAGGAGATGTTCCTTTTAAACATTGGTTTCGTCTGGATAAAACATTGACGAAATATAAGTGGTATAAAGGAGTTGTTTCTTGGACGGGAACAATGTTTGAATATTTTATGCCGTTACTTTTTATGAAAACTTATGAACATACTTTATTAGATGAAACATATGCTTTTGCTTATTATGCACATCGTGAATTTATGCGTGAAGTTGATCCAAAACTACCATGGGGGATTACTGAATCTGCTTATAATAAGTTAGATGATGCCCAAAATTATAAATATAAGGCATTTGGAATTCCGTATTTAAAATTTCATGATAGTGAAATTCCTAAAATTGTACTAGCACCTTATGCATCTATTATGGCTTTGCGACAAAATCCGATGGAAGTATATCATAATATTAAAAAATTTAAAAAATTAAATATGGTCGGAAGGTATGGTTTTTATGAATCATATGATCATGAAGATCGCGTGGCAGTAAAGGCATATTTTTCGCATCACCAGGGGATGATTTTAGCAGGTATTACAAATTATTTGCAAGAAAATGTTTTGCAAGAATATTTTCATGCTGATAAAAATATTAAGTCGGTTGAAATTTTACTAAAAGAAAAAGTACAAATTAGAACATATATTGATTTAAAAGTAGCGCGTTATAAAAAATATAACTACAAAAGAGAAGTTTATGAAAATGATATGCGCGAACAAGAAGGCGTTATGCCTATTCCAGAAATTGGTGTTTTATCAAACGGTTCGTATAGCATGGTAATTAATGATCGTGGACTAGGGTTTAGTAAATATAAAAATTTACAAGTTAATCGATATCGCCGCATGAGCGATGAGAACCATGGTGTATTTGTTTATATTAAAGATAAAACCAATAATAAGGTTTGGACGAATGCCTACCGCCCTTTTCTTCGCGAACCCGATAATTATCATGTTGTTTTTGCCTCTGATCGAATTAAATTTGTGCGCGAAGATGATAATATTATCACAACTACCGAAACAATGGTTACCAAAGACCATCATGCTGAAATTAGGAAAATAAAGTTGGAAAACAATGGTGATGAAACGGTTGATTTAGAGTTAACCTCTTATGGTGAGGTAATTATGGCGCGTCCAGAAGAAGATTTGGCACATCGTGTTTTTAATAGTATTACTATTAATTGTGAAGCGGAAAAAAACACATCATCTTTAATATTTACTAGACAATCGCGAACAAAAGAAAACACAAAATATTTTATTGTTAATCGCTTTTTTGGTGTTAATTCCTCTGATGATTTTGAATATGAAACTTCCCGTTTAAACTTTATTGGTCG